>JAZUMF010000097.1:0-11780 GCA_045603485.1 Kiritimatiellia bacterium
TGGTACCGCGCAAGACACGACTACAAGCAAGGCACAATGTGGGAAGGCCGCTTCCGCAGCACCCTAGTAGAAGGCACCTCAGAAACCCTCTCCTCAATCTCAGCCTACATCGACCTAAATCCCGTACGCGCAGGCATAGTAGATGACCCCAAAGACTACAACTGGGCAGGCTTTGCCAATGCGCTGAAAGGGGATAGCAAATCAATGGAAGGCATAGCAAAGATGTATGACAAAACAGCTAGTGACACATCCTTTGCAGATTTGGCGAAAGAATATCGTCTAAAACTCTATGTCCGCGGTTCAGATGCTATAGAACCCGAAAAAGTACAAGAAGTAATAGATGCAAAAGGCGAGTTACCGTTATCGGTAATACTTCGCTGCAAAATACGCCACTTCACCCATGGTGCCATCATAGGCTCAAAAGACTTCGTCAACGCAGAGTTTGAAAAGCATCGCAGCCTCTTTAATCCAAAGCGAAAAACAGGCGCAAGAGGCATAGGCTTATGCAAAGACTGGAATGGCCTAAGACTTTGCTCGGCAAGAGACCTCAAAAAGTCGCCGATAACCTTTAAGGCTTAAAGAAAATCCCCGAAAATTGCAAATCTTACCAATCTCAATGTCGCCAATTCTCTTGGCGACATAGGTGGCTATTGTCTCTATATGTCTAATAATGGACAAAACAGGCCTATTTCAGCGAAAACAACACTCCCAATATGCCTCTTTGGGTAATTTAGACAACAAAAATAGAGGCGAGTAAGGTGATTGTTGCATTGGCATAGCATTGGGCCTGTCCCTCATGCAAGAAGTTAATAAAGATATAGCATTGGGTCTGTCCCTAAAGCTGAAAATGTAATAAAAACGGTGGTGAGATATGAGGACTGTCCCTTGATTGGGTATGTGAGCAAATTTGCGATATGTGGCTGATGTGGGTCTGTCCCGCGATAGATTATATGTCGCATTTGGGGGCTTAGATTGCAAAATGGTGTAAGTGTGACAATGGCCTGTCCCTTGAGTGAGTAGCATTGGGTCTGTCCCTAAAGCGGAAAATGTAATAAAAAAACGGAGGGGAGATTTATGGCCTGTCCCTTGATGGAAATGCTGCTATTTGTGTCTATACTTCTTATGAAATTTTTGATATTATTGGTGGTGATGATTATTGGAAGGATTTTGAGACTTGTAGTCTGTAGAGATGAATTAGGAAAAGTGTAATGGAGTTGTTTAAGAGGATACTGATTGCACTTGTGATTTTGCTTAGCGGTATGACCGTTTCGTTATGTGCTGACGAGTTTGTTGTTGTTGAAAATGCAACTGCTAAAGCGGGTATACGACTTGGTGATAAGACGCAGGGGACGATTTTTGCCGCTAAGGAGCTGCAGAAATATGTCAAGGCTATGAGCGGAGTTGAGCTCAAGATTTTGGAAACAAATGAAGTTTCTGCTTGTACTATTTTAATTTCTAACGAGAGAGCGGGGCTTAAGCGTGACGAAATTGCTCTTAAAGTTGATTCCAGCGGTTCTGTTCTTGAGCTTTACGGCGAGGGTCGCCGCGGTGCGATAAATGCGGTTTATGAGCTTCTTGAGAGGTGGGGTGTCAGATTTTTCGGTGTAGATTCCAGGAGTGACAAGATTCCCTCTAAAACGACGCTTACGGTGCCGTCCACTTTGTCTTATAGTTATGCTCCGCCCTTTGAGCAGCGTTTTCCCGGGTCGATTCCGCTAGACCGAAATGTTGGGCCTGCGTGGGCGGTTAAGTTGCGCATCAGCCGCGAATATAAAAAAATCGGCGGGAAGCGTGATGCTCAGTTGGGCAGCGGACATTCTCTCGGCAATAAATCTTACATCAATTCAAAGACTTATTATGATGCCCATCCCGAATGGTATGCCCTTATTGGCGGAAAGCGCGTGAAAGGTGCTCAACTGTGTCTTTCAAATCTTGAGATGAGAAAGCAGCTTCTTGCCGAAGTCAGTGCAAAACTTAAATCGCGCAAGGATGCCGGTGCCTTTGAGCTTGGCGGTATTACTTATGTGAGTTTGTCGTACCTTGACAACAACCGTTTCTGTAAATGTCAGGAGTGCAACGACCTTCTTGCCAGATGGGGCGGTTCGCGTGTGGGGCCGCTTTTGGATATTTGCAATTATGTCGCTGCAGGTATTGAAAATGATTATCCTTTGGCGCGTATTCTTACGCTTGCGTATTGGGATTGGGTTGAGCCTCCAAAGAAGATGCCGTGTGAGCTTCATCGCAATGTTTATGTAACGGTATGTCAGAACGGCAATAAGGCTCTTCCTGTAAGGGTGCAAGAAACGCTGATGCAGCGGTTGACTCAATGGAGCAAAATTACAGCAGGGAGGCTTGCAATTTGGGATTGGGACGCATGTTTCCGCAATTATATTACACCTTATCCTATCTATCACCTTTATGCCGACGATTTCAAAACATACCGTGATTTGGGAGTGAAGCGAGTTAATACTCAGATGGAGCACGGAGCGGTTTTCGCCGATTTCGTGGAACTCCGCACATATCTTTATGCCAAGCTTCTCTGGAATCCCGAGCTTGATACCGATGAAATGGCAAAGGAGTGGATTGACCATTGCTGCGGAAATGGCGCAGTTGAGATAAATGCTTACTACAGGCTTCTTGAAAATGCCGTTTGGGGGGATGAGCCCAAGGAGCGGAAAACAAATGTCAGGATGCACGGCTACAATACGGGCAGGGGTTGGCTCAGCGCAGAGAATCTTGCCAAATCGTTTTTGCTTTTTGAAAATGCTTTGGCAAAGACTGCGGACGATAAGTACACTCATTCGAATGTGCGCTGTCTCAGCGCAGGTATGCTTATGCTTGTCATTGAGCGGTATGACGAGGTGAGGGCTGTTTTTGAGGCTACCAAAAAGTCGATGAATGATGCGTCGGTCGCTAACCTTATTTTGCAGTCTCGGCTTGAGCTTGTAGCTCGATTTGAGGCTATCGGTAAAGATTTTTACAGTTGGTGCTGGCGAGAGGGGCCGCAACCGCGTGATTTTGCAAGCTTGCTTAAGAGCCTCAAGGAGGGAACGCGATGAAAACTCGGGTTTTCTGTACAGGCATTGCTTGCCTGATGTTTTTTACAGCCTTGGCCGATAACATCTGGAGTGTCGGCGCTTTTGAGAAGAAGCGCGGCTGGCCGATTGTTTCAGCCGATGGTTCCAAGAAACTCTATATAGGGTGTGCGGATAAGGGCGATTATACGGCTGGTGATATTGTCCTTAATTCGATTGTCTCTGAGACTGAGGGAGTTTTGGATCTTCGCGCCTTGACGCTCAATTCTCCAACAGGTGCCGTGGCGGTTAAGTCTGTTGCTGTCGGTGCGGAGTTTCTCCGTAAGGACAATTCAATTACTGAATTTTACGCTGATAGGGTTTCTTCAATCGGCAAGTATGCCTTTTCCGATGCTCAAAAGCTAGAGCGCGTGGTTATTTCGGGCACGGCTGACTCGATTCCCGATGGTAAATATCCAACGCATCCATCTATTCGAATCGGTGTCTTTTCGGATTGTCCTTTGCTTAAAGAGGTTGTGCTTGACCTTCCGCTTAAACATATAGGCGATGCGGCATTTGCCGGCTCGACGAATATTTCAAGCGATGTTTCGCAGATTGTTCCGCGCTCAATTGAAAGTATCGGCAAGACGGCGTTTTGGGATTGCATCAATATCCGCGGTGAACTTGTAACCGATGCCGTAAAATCTGTCGGCGGCAGGGCGTTTCAGCGGGCAGGATTTGATTCGATTCGTCTTGGCTGCGACGATAGTCTCATAGAGTTTGAAAGCGGCGGCAGCTCGGGCGGGATTTCATACGGCGTATTTACATCGGGGCCGAATCTTACCAATCTTGAAGTGCGCGCATCGGGACTCGTATCTCTCGGCTCAAATAATTTTGCCGATATTCCGAATTTAAAGCGTGTTGTATTTGACGCGCCTAAGCTTGAGGTGCTTGGCGAGACGCGCGGCTGTTGCTCGGGGCTTAAGAATCTTGAGGTTATCGAAATGAATACAAAGAACCTCAGACTTGTCGGCGAATCGTGGCCGCCTTTTAATTCTGCACGCTCTTTGAGGGAGGTCGTTTGGACTGGACCTGCGCCCAGGCTTGCGCCCTTTAAACGCCTCTTTAACGGAGTAAGCCCTGTTGCCAATACGGCAGAACGCCCAAAATCCTGCATCATCAGAGTTAAGAATTCTGACGGTTCATGGGAGGCTCTCGCTTCTGAATTTGAGGGCATTGAAAAGGATTTTGCCCCGACGAATTGCGTAGGCGTTATGTTTGCCTCATCGCGTAAGGCTTGGCTTATAATTGAAAAGTAAGGAGAAATGTAATGACTGTTACAAAAAAAATGATGATGATACTCTCGTCATTGATGCTTTCAGCTCAGGCGCTTTTAGCATCAGGAGAGTTCATAATTGCGACAAATTCGATGCCGAAGGCGGCAATCGTTGTCGCTGATGATGCCCCTGTCGCTGTAAAATATGCGGCAAGCGAGCTTGCCAAATATCTAAATAAGATGACGAGAAGCTCGTTCCCGATAGCCTCTTCACCAATAAAGGGGTGGAATACGATTTTAGTCGGCGGCGAAACGGATCAGACAGCCTTTGACGGGATTGATATCCGTCTTTCTAGGGACTCAGGCATTTTCTTTTCCAAGGATACCAGTACTTTGACGATTGCCGGCGAGCGTCCGCGCGCTGTAATTTACGCCGTTTACGACCTTTTGGAGACTTTGGGTTGCGGATTCTGGACTCCCAATTCAGAGACGGTGCCCTTCAAGCCGTATATTTCACTGCCCGAAGGCTACGCAAAGCGCGATGCTCCTGCAATGCGTTATCGTAGCGGCAACCACTACACGACAGGTGCGAAATTTATGGTTAAGCTTCGCGCAAATGAGAACAGGGGCGGTTCCAAGGAGATTGGAATTGCACCGGGAGAAGGCGAGAATATTATGCACTCGCTTGTCTTAAAGTGGATTCCCCGCTCGAAGTTTTTCAAGACCAAGCCAGAATGGTTTGCCCTTGTCCCGCGTACCGATAAGGCAACGGGCGAAAAGAAAATGATTCGCGTAAACGGCGCTCTTTGTATGACCAATCCTGAAATGCGTGAAGAGCTATTGAAGGAGGTCGGCGACTTCCTTGAGAAGAATTACCCATATCAGAAATCTATCTCGCTCTCTCCAAGCGATATGGGAGACTACTGCCATTGCGAAAAGTGCACGGCGCTTATGAACACAGATGCTAGCAAGGCCCCAACGCTTCTTTATCTCGACTTGCAGCGTTTTGTTGCAGATTACTTCCGTGAAAAATATCCTGAGGCCACATTCAATCTTCTTTCATATTGGTCGACGGATACACCTCCCGTCGATACGAAGAAGTGGCGTCTAAGGGATAACTGCGGCGTTGGCTTTGCTGCACTCTGGCGCAACCACGGCTTCCCGATTGACTGCAACGAGCGATTTGCTCCTCGTGTTAAAGCATGGCTTGATATGTCTGACAATTTTATCTATTGGGATTATTATGCCAATTTTTCCGCATATCTGAATCCATTCCCGAATCTTGATATTCTTGGCCCCGCTTTCAAGTTTTACCGCGACAACCACTTTATCGGCGGCTTCGCGCAAATGCCTCATACGCGTATGGCTCCTCTTGCCGACCTTAACTGGTATTTGATGGGTAAGCTTATGTGGAATCCCGACGCCGATACCGAAAAGCTTACAGATGATTTTATAAAAGGCGTCTATGGGCCTGGTGCTCCGCATGTACGCCGTTTTATGGACATCCTCCGCCATGCGAAACTCCGCGACCGCGGTATTTGGGTCGGTTGCTATGTCGCTGATACGGCTAACTTCTTAACGCCTTCAGATGTTATTGAGATGCTGCGCGCTCTCGATGCTCTCGTGAGGGCGACAGGCAATTCTCCCGAAGAGATGCAGGTTGCAGCGTGGAGATTAAGGTATGCAGGTATTCATACCGCAGTAATGCGCTATCCCGATCTTATCGAGCCTGCAAAGAAGATGAAGTACAAGCTCGCATCATGGGAGAGCTATAGGAGCCAGTGGTATTCTTATATCAACGATTACCGCAACCGCCGTTCGCAAATCGGTTATCCTCAGCAGTGTCAGGAGAATTCAGCTTGGGAGAACTGGGGAAGCAGGTATATCGAAAAGATTATGGCAGCAGGGACAAAGCCCGCTGAGTATCCTGCAAAGACCCAAGGCTCGTATGTCATCCCGACCGAAAAGTTGACTGGTGGCAGAGCGATGTCATTTGCCACTGACGATACAGGCAAGTATGCGAAACTTACCTTCGGCTTTGGTGGCGGAGAGAAAATCTTTATGAGTCCCAGTTATGCCGAGGTCGGCTATACCGTTTCCAACGAGCTTACGGGCACATGGGTTGTCCTTTCCAAGATGCGCGTCGGTTCAACTCTCACCAACAATCCTGCTGCGGCATATATGGGAATCTACACTCCATGGATTGTCAACGGTGCTCAAATCGGTCGCAGCCAGAGCGAAATTGCTTCGTTGACGATTCCCTCATCACCAGGTGAAGACGATTGGCGTTGGGTCGCCCTCGGCGAAAAGACGCTTTACAACCGTGCCCGCGTTTGGATTATGCCAGGCGTTTTGGCTCGTTCGCGCTTCCTTGATGTAAAGAACTTTGCCTTTGTCGACCCTGCAAAGTTTTTTGCAAAGACTGTTCCTGCCGTCGGCGGTGCTGGCGCTCGCGACACAATTGACAATTACGCCTATCGCGTTGCCAATGTAAAGGACAACCCTCAAGCGGAGCTTCAGGTCCGCTTCGGAGGAAAGAATGTCGGCGAGTGCGAACTCTTTGCGCGCGTCAGAGTCATCAACTCCAAAGTTCTTGATGCGGCGGCAGGCAGGCTTGAGCTGTGCCGCCCCTCCGCAAATAAAGACGAAAAGCCTACGGTAATAGCATCACAGAAGATTTTTGGCTCGGCAGGCGAGGAAGTCTGGCAGCTTGTCTATGTTGCCCGTGCAGAAATTAAGGCTGGCGATTACCTCCGTTTCACGGCAGGTGATTCCGGCAACGCCATTGAAATCTCCCTTCGCGATGTGATAATGGTTGATACCGAACTTCTGGACGAGGCAAAAGATAAGGCAAAATAGGGAGAATATGATGAGACCCAAGTGCATAGCTTTATTTGTTGCCGTTCTTTCTTCTATGATAGTATCGGCAGAAGAGTTTGTGCCGATATGGCCGGAGGGCAAAATGCCCTTCGGCCCGAAAAAAGATGCGACAATCGCTGCTGAGACCGTTTCAGAAAAGGGAATTGTAAAAAATGTCAGCGTCCCCGGGATTGAAGTATTCCTTCCCGAGAAGAAACCGTCAAGAGGCAGCATGGCTATCATTATATGTCCAGGCGGAGCATACGGGTGCCTCGACTATGAAAAGGAAGGTCGCCAGACCGCGCGCTATCTGCAGAAAATCGGTGTCGCAGCTTTTGTACTTAAATATCGCCTTCGACAGTATCCGAGAAAGGCGAGCCTCGCTGACTTGCAGCACGCAATGGCTGTTGTGAGAGCCAATGCCAAAAAGTGGAATATCGCGCCTAGCTATGTCGGCGTGATGGGCTATTCCGCTGGCGGTCATTTGGCGATGCGCTCGGTGGCCGAATTCGGAAAGCGCGTCTACGAGCCAGTAGACGAAATCGACGAGCAAAGTGCTGACCCATCATTTGGCGTCTTTGTCTATGCGGCTTATCTTACGGCAGACAATAAAGGCACCATTAAAGAAGATGTAAAGCCGGCACTAAAGCCGGGCAACAGAAAGCTCTTCATGGTCTCAGGCCTTACAGACCTTTATCGCCACAATACGGTTGATTTCTTTACAGCCCATGTAAAAGCAAACAAGTGGCCGAGCATTGAAGCTCATTTCTTCCCCGATGCGGGGCATGGCTTCGGTGTAAATCCGCGACCTCGCAGCGATGCCGTGAAATGGGAAAGACTTTTAGCGACATGGCTTAGAAGAATCGGGCGCGGCATTAAAGCCGACATCGACACCTCTGACGATACATACGACTTAACTCCTGTTGAATTTGCCGAAGGGGAGACGGAGGATTGATAATGCGTTTTATCGCCATTTTAATGATTGCCTTTTGCGCGATATCCTCCTTTGCCGAGGAGTTTGTTGCCATCTGGCCTGAAAGTAAAATGCCGATAGGGTTGAAAAAGAATGTTACGATTGGGGAAGAGACCGCCTCACCCAAAGGAATTGTCAAAAATGTGTCAATTCCGGGCTTTGAAGTTTTTCTTCCCACCAATAGCACAAAGCGCACAATGGCGATTCTTATATGTCCCGGCGGTGCATACGGATGCCTCGATTACGAAAAAGAAGGGCGCCGCACCGCCCGCCTCCTGCAAAAAGTGGGAATTGCCGCTTTTGTAATGAAATATCGCTTGCGCCAATACAGAGGGAATGCCGCACTTTCTGATGTGCAGCGTTCTCTTTCCCTTATTAGAGCAAATGCCAAAAAGTGGAATGTCTCGCCCAAGCACATTGGCGTGATAGGCTACTCGGCAGGCGGTCACTTGGCGATGCGCTCGGTTGCCGCCGATGGAAAACGCGTCTACGAGCCAATTGACGAGATTGACGCGCAAAGTGCGAAACCCTCATTTGCGGCATTTATCTATGGGGCGTATTTTACTGAAAAAGGAAAAATCAATCCAAATGTAAAGGCGGCATTCAAGACAGATATAAAGATGTTTATGCTAACAGGGCTTGCCGACCTTTATCGCTTTAGCACTGTTGGATTTTTTGACGCCTCGACAAAAGAAGAAAAAGCTCCAAATATCGAGGCGCATTTTTATCCGCAAGGGTGCCATGGATTTGGTGTTTCGACCAAGCCACATAACGATGTCTACCGCTGGGAAAGACTTCTCCTCGCGTGGCTCAGACGCATAGCGCGCGGTGAAAATACGGCAAATGTAGACAGCGCGGAAGAGTGCGAATATCTTTCAATGATTCCAGATGGGGGCGACTAATTAAGAAAGGATGAACATATGAAATCGCGTCTTTCAAATTTCGGGATTTTAAGCGGTGCGCTTGTGAAATATGTCTTTCTCATAACTCTCGCCGCGCTTGTGACGGCTTTGATTTCGTCAACGGCATTAGCCGCAGATGATCCCGCTGCGAATTGGTCATTTACCAATAAATGGTGGGCGTATAAGAGCGGGAGCTACTATTATGCGACAAATGCATTAAAGTGGAAGATTTGGTTAAATGATTCTGACGCGTATAACAATATAAAAACCGGGGTTTTTCAATTTCGCAATGGCCCGACCTCAAGTCCATTTTGCTTGATAAATATCGGGGAAGGCGGCGTTCTTGATATGAGAAATATTATAGTTAACGATAAATATCCGATTACGAAACTGATATTAGGACAAAACAGTTTCAGGGGTTCTGGAGAAGGGTTCGATAAATTTTTAGTGAACAATTGCGGCACAATAAAAGGAAGTATTTTTTATAATTCTCAAGTGCAAGATGCGTATATAGAAGGGAATGCCACAACTATTCCAGTTAATGGTAATAAATACTTCGCTTATCAGTCAAGTCTTACAAATCTGGTATTTCGCACACCACAATTAAAAAGTATAACTGATTACGGGTTTTTGTATGCCTGTAACGGGTTAAAACATCTTGAACTGTCATCAACGAATCTGATTGAAATATCAGCAGGAAGCATCAATATAAGTTCCGCAAATATCGCGGCATATAAAGCACAACCGGAAACGCTGACCTTTTTAGGCGTTGCTCAATCCAGCGCTTTTATCAATAAGCTTTTATATAACATTCCAGGAGTCGCGTCCTCATCTGAAACTGGTAAGAAAACGACGATATATGTTTCGAAAAGAAAAAAGTGGGGTTGGAAAGATTCCGGACTTATCAAACCACTTGAAGGCAATGAAGTTAATATCGCCCCCGAAGGATGTCTAGGTGTTTATGTCGTAGGGACCGCCCGCAAAGCATGGTTTGTTCACAAGGATTCGCCTTGGGAGGATAGACTGCCAGGCCTTAAATTCGTCATTCGGTAAATGCTTTCAAATTGTGGTGATATTGTCAAGTTAAACAGTCTGGAAAGTCGGTGCGGCATACCTCAATTATGGTTTAGACAGGTAATCAACCTTTGCAAACAATAAAAATATTATTATTTTTAGAATATTGCATTACAGTGATTTATTTATTTTTTCAGGGGGGGGGGTGGCTTCCAAAGCAATTTGACAGGCGTAAAAATAATGTATTAAAATTACATTAAATTCACTTTCATTGGGAGATTTAGGCTATGAAAAAGAATATACTTTGTTTTCTATTCGCCATGAGTTCTTTTGCGGTATTTGCCACAACCTATAAGTGGATTGGCGGAAGCACGGGTGATTGGGCTGTCGCCGAAAACTGGTCGCCTGCAGGTATCCCACAGTCAAAATTTGATACTGTAACATTTACCAACAGTGTCGCATTAGCTCCTGCTTCCGATTTTTGCGGTATTTTTAGTGTGCCTGCAAATATTACGGTAAAGGCTTCGTATACAGCGCCTGCGCGCTTTTCTACGGCCGTCGTTGCCGGTGGCCGCTTTGAGAAGCATGGAAACGGTGCAGTGATTATTCATGCGGAAAACGGCAACTATTATGGCGGTATTGCCGTTATGGAGGGCACTGCTTCATTTGCAGGCAATGGAGTTTTGAATGCACCCGGTGTTTTCGGTAAATTAGAGGTTGCGTCTGGTGCAGAAGCGCGGATTATCGAGTCTCCATATGCTACCCGTCACTCTGTAATTACATACGGTATCTTTGACAGTAGGGCTGAGGCGACTAGGCTTGCCGATTATAATTCTTATGATAAAATGCAAGCGAAGTGGAATATTTTTGCCACAAATCCAACTGCATATAAGCGCAATCAGACTTACGCAGGTGCAAGTCAATATTTTCCCAATGCACCAGCCGCTCGTTTTTTGCCTGATGAGCTTTATGCCGGCACTAATAAGAATTATGCCGCAGTGTCCAAGTGCATTTTGACGATGCCGCAAAAGGCCCTCTTTTCCTGGTACGCGTCAGATGGGTATGGCTCGTCTTATTATTATATTGGTTCTGCCACTAGAAACCAAACAGGCTATCAAACGCTTAAGCAAATCGCTACTGCAGACGGCCTACTCCCATTTACAGTCGCTGCAGCATGCGATGCAAAAGCTCACATACTATTAGAGTTTTATCCAGGTCGCTTACTTCCCAACTCAAAAATCGAATGCCGCCTTTCAGATAATGTACTATGGAACGATGTTTGCTTCAGGGGGCTTTCTCTTGCTGAGAATGCAAAGTTTACAATCGCTGAAGACTGCGCCGTTGCCTTTTCTTTTGATGAAGACCCTCAAATAGACGGTAAAGTGATTGCTGAGGGAACAAACTCTTATTTCTCTATAATGAGCTCATACCGCCCGGTTGATGTTGCATCGCTTACGGGATTTGCCGGAGTTTTGGAGCTGGGACTCTACGGAGAAATCTCAACATCAGCCGCTTGTAAAGATGAAAAGTATAGGGTGGTGGGTTACGGTAAAATCATTGACACCAAGTTTGATATGCTGCCAACCCTTGATAGCACATTTAACCTAAATTCGGCAGTTGGGGGCTGAGAATTGCCGTTTAAGACAATAGGTTTACAATCGCTTCCATTGACTTGGGAGCTGTTTTTCGTTACCACTTTATTTTCTTCAGTCGATTAGAGTCAGCGGCTCCGGAAGGAGGCC
>JAZUMF010000098.1:0-27671 GCA_045603485.1 Kiritimatiellia bacterium
CCAAAGAGGGACAGTCGCTATTCTTCCGTCCCATTTTTCCATGGAGGTATCTATGCGTAAGCCACGAATCAAGAGTGAAGGTGAGAGCTACTATCACATCGTAAGCAGATGTGCCTTAAAGAACTACCTGCTAGACGGCAACGATAAAAGCATGTTTGTGAGAATGATGCGTAAAATAGCCTTTTTCAGCGGAGTAGAGGTTATAAATTATTGTGTTATGGACAACCATTTTCATATATTAGTCCATGTGCCAGATGATCCAGAGCCAACCGAAGAAGTTCTCATAAAGCGCATAGGCGTACTCTATGGCGATCTCCATGCAGCCGACCTGCAAGAGCACTGGAAAGTTTTACGCAAAAGCAAACAATTCAAAGCCCTCGAAGAAGAGCAGTTTGTCTTCAGGCGCAGGATGGGGGATATCACACCCTTTGTGCAAAACCTCAAGCAGCGCTTCTCGACCTGGTATCGAGCCAATCATGGCCGCCTAACAGGCACAATATGGGAAGGACGCTTTTATAGCACACTCGTAGAAGGCTCAATAGAAACATTGTCAACCATTTCAGCCTACATAGACCTAAATCCCGTCAGAGCAGGAATCGTATCAGATCCAAAAGACTACAAATGGTCAGGGTACGCAAGTGCCATCAAAGGTGATAGCACCGCAATGGAAGGCATTACCCATATATACGATAAGACCGCCGGCCATACTGCCTTCACCACATACGCAAAAGACTATCGCATGAAGCTCTATGTTGATGGCCGTGATGTAATTGAGCCAGAAAAAGTCCAAGAAGTAATAGATAAAAAGGGAGAATTGCCATTATCTGTAATTCTTCGCTGCAAAATCCGCTATTTCTCGTATGGAGCAATCATCGGCTCCAAAGAATTTGTAGATGACCAGTTTGAAAAACATCGAAACCTCTTCAGTCCAAAGCGAAAAACAGGTGCAAGAGGCATCGGAATGTGCAAAGAGTGGAACGGCCTCAGACTTTGCTCGGTACGAAATCTGCATAAGTCGCCAATCACATTCCAAGGCTAAGCCAAAATCCCCACAAATTTAAGAATCTTATCTGCGAGCCATCACCCCGCATAGGGGCACTGTATACTGCTACTTCGAAAATAGGCGGTAAAAGCGGTATTTTATCTGATTATTAAGGCAAATATCCCCTCAATTTACACCCAAGAATAGATTTTTACACTCGGAAGCATGCTTAGCACTCCAAATTTCGGCATGCCGACTCGAAGGCGACTGTCCCTAAAGTGGAAAACAGAGGGATTTTTGGGAGTAGAAAGAAAACGGACTGTCCCTATTGAGGAATCAATTTTTTATTGCCCTAATTCGATAAGTGCGATAAAATTGTATAGGGATGCAATTATTCTGGACTTTTGCTTTTTGCGTCTTTTTTAAGGAGAATAAAATACATGAAGGTTCAACCTACTAGCTATATGTTCGAGATGATTCGGACTGAGCTTACAGATGTGGTCGGTGCTGATTACGTTGATGTAAAGTTTGCCGACAAGTTCGGTCACTCTATTGATTACTATTGGATTCCTGAGATGTGGCATGATCGCGGTAAGGAGTGCCCGAAGGCTGATTTTATTATCCGTCCTGGTTCAACCGAGGAGGTTGCCAGGATTATGAAGATTGCCAATCAGTATAAGATTCCTGTTGTGCCTTGGGGTGGCGGCTCGGGTTCTCAGGGTGGTGCTCTTCCTGTCTACGGCGGTATCGTCCTTGACATGAAGCGCATGAATAAATACTATGGCGTTGACAAGGAATCTTATACCGTCCGTTGCCAGACCGGTATTATTGCTCGTCACTTGGAGTGGAACTGCAATAAGGAGGGCTTCTCTACGATGCACCTTCCAGCTTCTATTGCTTGCGCTACGATTGGTGGCTTCCTTGCTCACCGCGGTACCGGTGTCCTTTCTACCAAGTATGGTAAGATTGAGGATATGGTGATGTCTCTTGAGGTTGTGACTCCCACCGGTGAGATTATTAAGACTCTTCCTGTGCCTCGTCACGCTTCGGGCCCGGATCTTACTATGCTTTTCCTGGGTAGCGAGGGAACTCTTGGTGTTATTACCGAGGTCACTCTTAAGGTTCATCCGCAGCCTGAAGCCCGTGAATTCCGTGCCTACATTTTCCCTGATTTCCATTCGGCGATGCAGGCTGGTGCAACCTTGATGCGTAGTCGCCTTGTCCCTTGTGCAATTCGTCTTTATGATGAGATTGAGACTAAGACGCATGTGTCAAAGGTTTTTGGTATTGATCTTGATAAGGGCGCGTATCTTGTCTTTGGTTTTGATGGTCGCAAGGATATCGTTGATTGCCAGATGAAGGCTGCTCGCGATATTATGGAGAATCAGTTCAAGGGCAAGGATCTTGGCGCCAAGGGCGGCGAATGGTGGTGGGAGAATAAATATAAGTTCTTCTATCCTGGATATATGTTCCATGTCCCTCAGGCTTTCGGTACGCTTGATACTGTTGCGGACTTTGCTCACATTGAGAAGGTCTATTGGGCAATGAAGAATGTTGTCAACAAGGAGTTTCCAGACGCTCGCTTTATCGGTCACTTCTCGCACTGGTACGAGTGGGGTTGCATGCTTTACGCTCGCTTCATTTTCCCAGGCGACAAGGTTCCTGCAGATCCTCGCGATGCGGCTGCTCTTTACAATGCCGTTTGGGATAAGGCTATCCGTGCAGCTATAGCTAACGGCGGTGTTATCAATGAGCACCATGGTGTGGGCTTGAAGCTTGGCCGTTATGTAAAGGATCTTTATGGACCGGCGATGCCTGTTCTTGAGGGCATAAAGAAGCAGCTTGACCCTAATGGTATTATGAACCCCGGCAAGCTTGGTTTTGCAGGTTGCTAATCTGTTGGTAGAAGGAGAATTTTAAGATGCATATTGATAAATATAACGAAGCAATAATGAATTGTCGCTTCTGCTTTATGTGCCGCCACCTTTCCGCTATCGGAAACATCCGCTTCACTGAGGTTGATACGCCTCGCGTTCGCGCGGCTATGATTTATGGCCTTCGTACTGGTACCAACTCTTTTGACGATGAGGATTTTATTGATGCCCTTTACCGTCAGGATCTTTCGGCTTGCTGCCGTCATCACTGCGTCAATGGCTATGACGAGAATGGTCTTGCTCTTGCCGCACGCGCCGATGTCGTTGAGGCAGGTAAGGCTCCTGAGGCTGTAAAGGCTCTTGCCGCTGAGCTTGACGCTTCTTCTGCATGGAAGGCCACAGGAAAGGGTGATGTTGCATATTTTCTTGATTTGACAACCGCATCCGACAAGGCGACGGTTGCTGCAACAAAGAAGCTTTTCGCTGCCGCAAAGGTAAATGTCAAGACAATTACCGGGGGATGCATCGGCAAGGCTCTTAAGGTGTTAGGATTCCTTCCTGAAGCAAAGGCGGCTGCTGAGAAATTCGCTGAATTTATCAAGGCTGAGGGAGTTAAGACTCTTGTTGTTTCCAATCCGGCGGCATATGATGCCCTTACTAAGGATTTCCCAGAATACGGTATTAAGCTTTCGTGCAAGGTTCTTTGCTTTGCAGGATTCCTTAATCAGTCAAAGCTTGCTTTTAAGAAGGCTGCAGGCGAGATTTATGCTCTTGCGGATGATTTCCTTCGCAATTATGACGGCTGCGAGTGCGTTGATAAGCTTCTCAAGTCACTTAAGGCTGTCAATAAGCCTTTCGGAACTAATGACGAGGAGACTTACTGTTGCGGTGAGGGTGCTATCGTTCTTGATAAGCTTCATCCTGAACTGGTTAAGGCATTGGCTGAATATGTCGCACAGCGTGCCGATAATCCAAAGAATGACAAGATTGTCGTTTCTTCGGTATACACCAAGCGTGCTTTGGTCAAGTACGGCAAGCTTAATGTGATTACCGTTGAGGAACTTGCGGCATCTTGCCTTTAATTCGCAGCATATATGCAAAATGAATAGCATTCAGAAGAGTTCTGCGAAGGCAGATATCGCGCAAATTCCTGCCGATATCTGCCTTAATGGTGCATGGGACTTTACCTTTGAAGAGGGTAAATCTATTGCTGAGGTCGCTAAAGTTGATTTTTGCGCGACCGATAGGATGGTTGTTCCTGCTTGTTATGACATGATGCCTAAGTGGCTTTGTAAGCGTGGCACGGGTTTATATCGGCGTACATTTTCAATAGATCACGATGTAGATAATGCGTGGCTTGTTGTCGATGGCATGGGGCTTACAGGGTATTTTAGCATTGATGGAAGGGAGCTTGGCACTTACCCATTCCCGTACGCGAGGTTAGAGATTGCAACCGGTCCGCTTTCTGCCGGCGAGCATACCATCGTCGCAGCACTTGATAATCGTTTTGATTGGGATACTCAAAAGTTGGCACGCCCATATTATGACTTTTATCTCTTTGGCGGATTCTATCATGGTGTGTCTATAACCTTTGATAATCGTAAGTTTTTTGTTCGTACACGCGATATTCATCAAGGAGCCATTGAAATTGAGGCGAAGGGTTTTGCAGAGCAGGACTTTGATGCAACGCTTGTCTTTGATGGAAAAAATAGAGTTTCTGCATCTTTCAAGGGCGGGCGCGCAACTCTTGATGTCCCTAATTTTAAGCTATGGTCGCCGGAGAGCCCTAATCTGCACACTGTTGCGATTGACGGCATTCCTACGGTTAAAGCACGCTTTGGTATACGCACAATTGAAGCGCGCGACCGTCAGCTGTTTTTGAATGAAAAGCCACTCTACTTAAAGGGTGCAAATCGTCACGAATCTCATCCGACTTTTGGTGCTGCCACTCCAGAAGCTTTGATGCTTCTTGATATTCAAAACTTGAAGTCGCTTGGAGGCAATTTCTTTAGGGGTTGCCACTATCAGCAAAGTCAGCGTTTCCTTGATTATTGTGATGAGATGGGAGTATTGATTTGGGAGGAATCTCTTGGCTGGGGGAATGGTCAGCATTCGCCAATGGCAAAGGAAGAGCTTTCAGATCCGGGCTTTATAGAGGCTCAAATTATGCAGACCAAGGCGATGGTAGAAACAAGTTTCAATCATCCATCGGTCATAATTTTTGCCTATCTGAATGAGTTCGCTTCGCAAACTGAAGCCGGAAAGGCACTTTCAGACAAGCTTGTTAAGACAATCAAGGAAGAAGATTCAGGGCGTCTTGTTTCTTTTGCCTGTTGCAGTGTGAAGGATGATATTTCCAGCGCCAGTGTTGATGTTGTCTCATTTAATATTTACCCTGGTTGGATTGGGTCTAATGCCGGTGAGCCTGAAAATCTTCGGAAGATGATTTTCGATGCCGTTGAAGAGACTACAACGCGCTTTCGTAACCTCTACCCAGATAAGCCAATAATCGTCTCAGAAATGGGTACCTGTGGAGTGTATGGACAGCGTGATCCTGCCGCTGCACAATGGACTGAGGATTTTGAGGCGGAGTATGATGGCGATGTCATTGATGCGGTTTTTGCGAATAAGGAGCTTAAGGGGTTGACGCTTTGGCAATACAGCGATTCTCGTAGCTTCCATCGCGATGGCAATACAATTCGCACAAAGCCATTTGCCCAAAATATCGCAGGGCTCTATGATGCGTATCGTAGACCGAAGGCCGTTGTGCCGGTAGTTACAGCTGCTTTTGCCCGCAAAGCAGCCGGGGAAGAAGCTTAAGCTTTTAACGAAGAAATTTTAAAAGGAGAAAAGATGTCACTCGTCAATATGAAGGAAATGCTTCAATCGGCCCGCAAGGCCAAGAAGGCGGTTGGAGCATTTAATACTGCAAACTATGAGCTTTCACGCGCAATTCTACAAGCTGCCGAGGCAGAAAATGAGCCTGTTATCATCCAGCTTTATATGCGTCTCTTCGATAGCGAAAAGGCCTATGACCTTTGCGGAATGCTCCAGCGCCTTGCTACACGCGCGAAGGTGCCCGTAGCATTGCACTTGGATCATGGTGCAACGATTAAGCAGGCGCAGGATGCTATTGAGTGGGGCTATACATCTGTAATGTATGATGGAAGCCGCGATCCCTTTGAGAAAAATGTCAAAGATACGGCATTTGTTGCAGATTTTGCCCATGCGGCGAATGCAACATGCGAAGGCGAGATTGGGCATGTCGCTCAAGGTGATGAAACCGCCCTTACGGATGTTGATGAAGCGGTACGCTTTGCAAAGGCAACAGGCGTTGATGCTCTAGCAGTCTCAATTGGCACCGCTCACGGCTATTACAAGGCGGAACCTAAGTTGGATATTGAGCGTTGTGCTGCTATTGCCGACGCATTGCCAGAGGTGCCGTTGGTTCTCCATGGAGGTAGTGGTACGCCTTTGGCAGATGTACGCCTAAGCGTAGAGGCTGGTATTGCAAAGATCAATATAGCCACAGAATTTATGGATACCTATCTTAAGTCTTCACGGGCAGAACTTAACAATCTTGACGGAAAATTTATTCCAGTAGATAAGTTTTACGATCCTGTAGTTGACGCCTGTGCGGCACATGTCCAAAGGCTCATAAAGTTCTTTGCCGGAAGATAATTGCAACAATACATTAACCTTATTGAGGATTTTATTATGGCACTTGTAGATACGATAATGGCTGATATTAAAGAAGCTATGAAGGCACGCCAGATGGAGGCTGTCACTGCACTTCGCGGACTTCATGCCCAAATTAAAGATGCGACAATTAACGCAGGTAAGCCTCTCACTGATGAGGCGGTTATCGCTTGCGTCAATAAGGCGATCAAGCAAAGGGAGGATTCCATAGAGCAATATACCGCTGGCAATCGTGACGACCTTGTGGCAA
This sequence comes from Kiritimatiellia bacterium, assembly GCA_045603485.1. Taxonomy (GTDB): domain Bacteria; phylum Verrucomicrobiota; class Kiritimatiellia; order RFP12; family JAAYLN01; genus RGIG5952. The sequence goes on from JAZUMF010000098.1 coordinate 6,806, forward strand.
AGGAGCGTGCCGAGCTTGAGCTTATTCGTAAATATCAGCCAAAGCAATTAGATGAAGAAGAGATTTCGGCAATTGTTAAAGAGACCATCGCAGAAACCGGCGTAACCTCAATCAAAGAAAAAGGCAAGCTGATGGGTGCTTTAATGCCAAAGGTTAAGGGCAAGGCGGATGGTAAACTTGTAAATGCAGTTGTCCAAAAAATATTGTCGTAATTTGTGCTAAAATAGTCTGTATGAAACCTATTGCGACAGATACCTACAACTTTTAATACTTTGAGCGCTTCCTTGAATCTGGCAAGAGGATTACCCTTGTCGGAGTAAACTTTAACTCTGAGAACAAGAATATCGATGAGTTTAAGATTGAGCGCATGAAGTAGTCTGCATTTGCTCATATTTCTCTGAAAGAGCCATAAAAATAGTGGCGATAAAATGATAAGTGGGGTATAATAGTAGGGTCTTTTTATAAGGAGAATTTTATGGACTTGAAGGCTGCTTACAAAACTATTATGGATGACCACTTTACACCGCGAATGGAGATTTCTTTTATTGACGGTGATGTGCGCCAGACTCTTGCCTATGAGAAGGTTTCTTGGGTAATTGACGGCGAGGAAAAGGGCCTTCGTTATGGAGAGAATCCCGGTCAGGAGGCTGCGGTCTATAAGCTTGTCAATGGCAATTTGGCATTGGGTGATGTCCGTTCAATCGATTCTAATGAGATTTTGGCTTCTTCGCCTGAGCTTTTGCAGTCGGGCAAGCATCCCGGAAAGACGAATTTGACTGACGCTGATAATGCCCTCAATATTTTGCGTTATCTTTGCGATACTCCTTGCGCAGTCATCGTCAAGCATAATAATCCATGCGGTGTCGCCAAGGGGGCGACCTTGGCTGAAGCTTACAATCGCGCAAATCGCGCTGACCGTCTTGCCGCTTTCGGCGGTTGCATTGCTCTTAACCGCGAGTGCGATTTGGATACCGCTCGTCTTATCTGCGAAAATTATGCGGAGGTAGTCGTAGCTCCTGAATTCGCTCCTGGCGTTATGGAGCTTTTCGCCGAGAAGAAGAACCTTCGAGTTTTCCGTATTGGTAATATGTCTCGCCTGCAGGACTTTGTTGCGCGCCGTGTAGTTGATTTCAAGTCTTTGATTGATGGCGGTATCGTTGCTCAGTGGTCTTTTGTCCCTGAGGCTCGCACGGCTGAAGCATTGATGCCTGCAGAATGTGTGCGTAAGGATGGTTCCGTACACCGTATCAAGCGTCTTCCTACTCCTCAGGAGTATGATGATTTGGTCTTTGGTTGGCTTGTCGAAGCTGGCGTTACATCCAATTCTGTCCTTTATGTTAAGGATGGTGTTACGGTCGGTATCGGTACCGGTGAGCAGGATCGCGTGGGTGTTGCAGAGATTGCTCGCGATAAGGCCTACCGTAAGCTTGCCGATCTGATTTCTTGGGATAAGTACGCAACTCCTTACAACGATCTTATTTTGAAGTTTGGTGACGAGGGCGCCCGTCGCAAGGCTGAGATTGATGAGGAGGTTAATGCTCGCAAGGGTGGATTGCCTGGCTGCGCAATGGTTTCAGATGCCTTTTTCCCGTTCCGTGATGGTGCTGAGGTTGGTATCCGCGAGGGTATCACTTCTATTGTTCAGCCCGGTGGCGCATTGCGCGATTGGGATGTTATCGATTGCTGCAATGATGCCGGCGTTGCTATGGTCTTTACCGGACAGCGCTCTTTCCGTCACTAATTTTTGGTATCGCATCGTTTCTCTTCGGAGTTTTTAGAATGTGGGATTATACTGATAAGGTTCTTGATCATTTTCGTCATCCGCGCAATGTTGGCAAGATTGACAATGCTGACGGTACGGGTACTGTAGGTTCTCTCGTTTGCGGTGATTCTTTGACCCTGACCTTTAAGCTGGATGCAGATGGGCGTATCGCGGATGTGAAGTTTCAGACTTTTGGCTGTGCATCTGCGATTGCATCGTCTTCCGCGCTTACCGAGCTTATTAAGGGAAAGACTTTGGAAGAGGCTGAGAAGATTACCAACAAGGAAATCGCTGAATATTTGGGTGGATTGCCCGATCAGAAGATGCATTGTTCGGTGATGGGGCGCGAGGCTCTTGAGGCCGCTATCTACAATTATCGTACCGGCGAGCCTGGTGTTCGCGACCTTAAGGAGGAGCATATCGTCTGCCAGTGCTTTAATGTCTCTGAGGAGGATATTGCCCGTGTTGTCACCGAGAATAAATTGACGACCGTTGATGAGGTGACAGATTATTGCAAGGCCGGCGGAGCATGCGGTAGATGCCGCGGTGAGATTCAGAAGATTATCGATAAGCTTGTTGGCGGTAAGGAGGAGGCTAAACCAACTGCTTCTTCTGAGCCTGCGCGACCACTTTCGAAGTTTCAGCTTATGAAGCGTATTGACGAGGTTTTGGAGAGCGAGATTCGCCCTGCGCTTCGTCGTGACCATGGCGATGTCGAGCTTATTGATATTGACGGCTCTAAGGTCGTTATTGCATTTCAGGGTATGTGTAAGGGATGTCCTTCTGCGGGCGTTACCCGTCGCAACTTTATCGAGGTCAAGCTTCGCGAGATGGTCTCTCCGGAGTTAGAGGTTGTTGAGGGTTGATATGGCTGAATCGTTGGTCTATTTGGACAATAACGCGACGACTTGCGTTGCCCCTGAGGTGACTGAGGCGATGCTTCCGTTCTTTACCGAGAAGTGGGGCAATCCTTCGAGTATGCACTTTTTTGGCGGCCGTATTCATCGCGATGTTGAAGCGGCTCGTGAACGCATAGCTGCATTTCTAAATGCCGACGATCCCTCTGAAATTATCTTTACCGGCAGTGCAACTGAGAGTGACAATACCGCATTGGCCGGTGCCGTTGAGGTTTACGGACCATCTTCAACGATTATAACTACTCAGGTTGAACATCCCGCCGTCCGTAGCCATGCGCAGTTGTTGCGTGATTCCCGTGGGCATCGTTTGATTGAGCTAGGTGTTGATTCGGGCGGTAATCTTGATTTGGAGCAGCTTCGTGAGGCTCTTTCTATTGGCGGGCCTAAGGTTGTTTCGATTATGTGGGCAAACAATGAGACCGGCGTAATCTTTGATATGGAGAAGATTGCCTCCATTGTTAAGGAGGCCGGATGCTTCCTTCATACTGATGCTGTTCAGGCTGCAGGCAAGATTCCGCTTGATGTCTCCAAGGTTCGTTGCGATACGCTTGCCATCGCAGGACACAAGATTCATGCCCCTAAGGGCGTTGGCGTTTTATATGTGCGTCGCGGTACCCGTTTGCCTCCATTTGTCGTCGGCGGGCATCAGGAGCGCGGTCGCAGGGCTGGCACTGAAAATGTCCCGTATATTGTAGGCCTTGCCAAGGCGTGTGATCTTGCTGCCGAACATCTTCCAATGTCGGGTGAGGTCGCCCGTCTTCGTGATAAGCTTGAGGCAGGGCTCCTTGCATCTTGCCCTGATTCCAGCGTAAACGGCGATAAATCTTCGCGTGTACCGAACACAACGAATATGAGTTTCTCCTTTATCGAGGGGGAGGCTATGCTTTATCATCTTTCGGATGCCGGCATTTGCGCTTCGTCTGGATCGGCCTGCTCTTCGGGCTCGCTTGATGTTTCGCATGTCTTGCGCGCAATGGGTGTTCCATATGCCGCAGCTCACGGATCGATCCGATTCAGTTTGAGCCGCTATACAACTGAGGCTGATGTCGATTATACGCTTGAGAAGATGCCTCAAATTGTCCAAACACTTCGCGAGCTTTCGCCGTTCGTTGAAAAATAGTTTTCCTAGGCGCGATGGTTCGTTTGATTCAGTTCCCACAACCAGATTCAAGGTCGCTTCATTGCTCGGGTGACTTTCTTGTTGTGACGCTGGAGCCGCAAGGTATAGCCGGTGGCAGAGCCTTTGTCCGTGGCAATTTTAAGGGAACGCATTGGGAAGATATACCGATGGCTCGTAATGGAAGCCGCTTCGAAGTGACTATTCCATTGTCTGCCGTGGGGCTCTTTCATTTTAAGACATATTATCTTCCAGATGGTGTTGAAGGAGAAGACTCGCAGGCAATTTGGCCTGATGGAGGCAATGCATTGGTCAAGGTTGCGCCCGGTTGGACACGGCAAGGCTGTTCGGTCTATACTGCATTTGTCCGTCAGTTTAGAGATGAGCCCGCCTATACTCCTCCAGACGATTTTTTGAAGGTTCTCGACCATAATGGCTATTCGCTAATTCCCCCGTCGGGAACCTTCCGAGGATTGAAGCGGCGGCTTGATCACATAATTCAGGGAATGGGCTTTCGCATTATTCAGCTTTTGCCGATTCACCCAGTCCCTACGACCTATGCCAGAATGGGTAGGTTCGGCAGCCCATTTGCAAGTCTTGATTTTTATGATGTCGATCCGGCATTGGCCGAGTTTGACACTAAGGCAACACCGCTTGACCAGTTTATCGAGCTTGCCGATGCTGTCCATAAGCGAGGAGCCCGGCTCTTTTTAGACTTGCCTGCAAATCATACAGGCTGGGCTTCGACTTTTCAGATTCACCATCCCGAGTGGTTTAGGCGTAATGACGATGGCTCATTCCACTCTCCTGGTGCATGGGGTGTTGTCTGGGCCGATCTGGTTGAGCTTGATTATTCTCATCAGGAGTTGCGTTCGGCGATCGCTGATGTCTTTCTTTTTTGGTGTGCTAAAGGTGTTGACGGCTTCAGGTGCGATGCGGGCTATATGATTCCTGCCGATGTGTGGAAGTTTGTCGTCGATGCTGTCCGCAAGGTTTTCCCCGAGACTGTTTTTCTCCTAGAGGGATTAGGCGGTAAACTTGAGACAACTGATAAGCTTCTTTCGGAGTCGGGTTTAGATTGGGCATATTCGGAGATTTTTCAGCAGGATAACCGAGATGCCTTGTCTTGGTATCTGCCTGACGCAATTGCACGCTCAGAGGCATTCGGCCCGCTTATTCATTTTGCAGAGACGCATGACAATAACCGCTTGGCGGCTCAGGGGAATGGCTATGCCGCTATGCGGACGGCTCTTGCGGCATTGCTTTCGCAACAGGGCGCGTTTGGTATCACTGCGGGTGTGGAGTGGTTTTGCCGTGAGAAGATAGATGTCCACGGCGCTCCTTCGCTAGCTTGGGGGGCTCAGGAAAACCAAATCGTGCTTATCTCTCGATTGAATGCGATTTTGGCGAAGCATCCTGCATTTGCAATCGGGGCAAGTATTGAGCTTATAACCCGCGGCGGCGGTAATGTCATTGCGGCAATTCGCAAAGACAATACAGGCGAGCAGGTTCTTGTTGCGGTCAATCTCGATTCGGGCAATCCCTCTACGGTCGAGTGGGACGCCAAGCATTTTCCATTTGGTGAGGCTTGGGATTTGATTTCCGCTAGAAAAATCCTGCCGCATCTTCATGGTGATTCGTCGTCACTTAATCTTCCGGCTGGAGGCTTTGTCGCGTTAGTGGCTTCTGAGGGTGCCATTCGAGAAATTGAAGCCTTTGAGACAATGCGTAAATCGGCTTTAGCCTTGGAGCCGCCTTTTAAGAATCAAGTATCAGATAGCAAGGTTATGCGTTTTGATTTTCCGGTTGATAGCCGTAGAACCGTTATGGTTCCACCAGGCTACGCATTGGAAATTCATTCAAGAATTCCTTTTAGAGCCTTGCTTGCAGACGATAAAAACGCGCCGGTTTCATCGGCGACATCGTTGCCGACATTAGGCAACAGCGACCATTGCTGTCAAATAGAAGTTCCCGATTCGTCAAGGCGTCGCAACTTTACCCTTAGTGTTGTCGGCTTTGACGAAAAGCCTCTTCGCACTCAATCTCCGATTTTAGCATTACCTTCTGCGGAAGATGCTCAATTCGCGCTATCGGTCGATGGTTCGCGTGTCCGACAGGGAGAAGATGATTTACTTGCCGTTCTTGCGAATCGTCGCGGATCTATGGCGCAGGTGCGTGCGGCGTGGGGAACTATTCAAAGCCAATACGATGCGTTATTGGCATTAAACCCAGATCCGAATGTCCCTTCTGACCGACAGATTTTCTTTACGCGCTGCAGGGCGTGGGTTCGCCATGCAGGTTATTCCTTTGAGTTGAATTCAGCCTGCCTGGATTCCTTTGAGCTTCGTTCACCCCGTTCAGCGCTATGGCGCTTTACTACGCCTATAGGAATGGGTAAGACGGCAAAGCTTTTCATCGCTCTTGAGATGGATGAATCGTCAAATGCGGTTACTCTTGTCTTCGGCAGGCACTCCATTTCGCCATCGGATGACAAAGCCCCGGTAGCATTGATACTTCGCCCCGATATTGAAGCTCGGAGTTTTCATTGTCCAACCTTGGCATACCAAGGTGCCGAGCAAAGCTACCCTGCGGCTGTTCAACCTTTTGAGAATGGCTTCCATTTTGAGCATTCGTCATCATTGCCTTGCCAGATGCTGATTGATGACGGTTGCTTTACATACGAGCCAATTTGGTCTTATTCAGTGCCGCATCCCGTCGAAGCGGAGCGCGGGTTGTCGCCTTCCGGAGACCTTTTCAGTCCAGGGTGGTTTGCCACGGAGCTAAATGTTGGCGCGCAAGTGCGGCTCATAGCGGGCGAAAAACCTCTTGAGCTTTTGAAGGATAAAGAAGTCACGGCTAGTTATAGTGAGAATCTTAAAGAAATATCACTGGATGACTACCTTTCGGATGTAGCTCCGTCGTTACTCTTTATTGCAGACCGAGACGATCTCAAGACCGTTATTGCGGGATACCCATGGTTCCTTGATTGGGGGCGTGATACGCTAATCGTTCTCCGTGGGCTTATCGCAATGGGTGAGACGGCTGTATCAATGGATATATTGCGTGAGTTTGGGCGTTTTGAAGAGCATGGAACTCTGCCCAATATCATCCATGGCGGGACTGTGGGGAATCGTGACACATCGGATGCCCCGCTTTGGTTTATTGTCGCCGCCGGCGATGCGATGAATCAAAAAGGAAGTCGCGAAATCGCCTCTCTCGATTGTGGCGGACGCCCTCTTTCGGAGGTCATACTCTCTATTGTATCGTCGTATCTTGCTGGAACATCAAACGGCATTAAGGTAGATAAAGGGAGCGGACTTGTTTATAGTCCTTCACACTTCACCTGGATGGATACAAACTATCCGGCAGGAACACCTCGCATCGGTTATCCGATTGAGATTCAAGCGCTTTGGATAGCGGCGTTAACTATCGTTCGCACACGGCTCCATATGGATGACTTTGTTGAGGTTGAAAATCTCGCTCGCTCTTCTTTGCTTAAATATTTTGTGCAACCCGAGGGTTGGCTTGCGGATTCTCTTCGCACGCCATCATCCGCCTTTGCTCCTGCCGCGTCAGCAATTCCAGAGGACGCTTTGCGCCCAAATCAGCTTTTAGCGGTGACGCTTGGCGCCGTCGACGCTAATGGAGTTGTTGCAAGAGCGGTTGTAAAGGCGACCGAATCGCTTTTAATTCCAGGAGGGATCCGCTCTCTTGCAGATAGGCCCGTAACAGTTGAGCAGCCGGTATGGCGCGACGGCATTTTGCTTAACGATCCCTTTAATCCCTACTGGGGGCATTATCTTGGTGATGAGGATACCCGTCGTAAGCCCGCTTATCACAACGGTACTGCTTGGGGCTGGCAATTCCCGCTTTGGTGCGAGGCTTTTGCGATTGTTTTTGGCGATATACCCGCCGCACGCTCAATTTTGGCCTCTGCCGCGACACTTTTGGAGTCCGGAAGCCTAGGACAGCTTCCGGAGATAATGGATGGCGATACACCGCACAAGCAGAGAGGGTGTTTGGCTCAGGCGTGGAGTATTTCTGAGCTTGAACGCGTAAATCACTTTCTAACTTTACAAAAGATGGTATAATGTTTGTATTATGAATAAAAGCGGTTTTTCTTTAGTTGAACTTTTGGTCGCTGTAACGATTATGCTTATCCTTGCGGGTACGGTCGGTGTTGCTGTCTGGAATTGGGTGCCAAAGGCACGCATAGCTCGAGCAAACAGCGATATTGAAGCCCTGAAGTCAGCAATTGCACTTTACCGTGCAGATAATTTTACAATTCCCTCACAGCGTCAAGGGCTGGAGGCTCTGGTTGCAAAGCCGACAACTGCGCCTGTTCCTAAGAATTGGCGTGAGGGCGGGTATTTGGATTCTCTCTCGCTCCCTGTTGATCCTTGGGGTAATCCGTATATCTATTTGGCGCCAGGCTCGCACAAGGAGCCCTTTGAGATTATATCATATGGAGCTGATGGAGCTCCTGGCGGCGATGATGAGGCTGCAGATATAAGCTCCAGCGTTATTTCTTCATCAAATGGAAATAGTCCCTCGGCTTTTTAATCCATGGACTGTGATACTATTGCCGCTATCGCCACGGCACCTGGACCTGCGGGTGTGAGTATTGTGCGTATCTCAGGCCCTGATGCCCATTCCATCGGCGAGAGGGTGTCTCGCACTATGCCTGATGCGGGTAAGCTTACTGCCCATTATGCTTTTTTCCGACATCCTGAAACTGACGATGTTGTTGATGATGGCATAATTCTCTTTTTTCGTGCGCCTAACAGCTATACCGGCGAGGATGTTGTGGAGCTTCAAGGTCATGGCGGACGGTTGCCGTCCTCGCGTCTTTTGGAGATTGCCATTTTGGCTGGGGCACGACCCGCAGAGCCAGGCGAGTTTACGCGACGGGCCTTTTTGAACGGGCGAATTGATCTTGCTCGCGCAGAGGCTGTGATGGATTTTATCGGCGCTTCGTCAGATCGCGCGGCTTCATCCGCTCGAGAGCAGCTTGATGGCCGGTTATCTAAAGGCATTGATTCAATCTTTGACGCTATTGTTTCAGTGGAGGCAGATGTTGAGCATTTGCTGGATTTTGACGAAAATGAGATACCTTTAGACTTTGAGGAAAAGGCCGTTGAACGGTGTCGCGATATTTTAAGTTTGATCGATAAGATGCTTGCCGGGTGGCGGACGGGAGCATTTCTTCGCGAAGGTGCGCTTGTTGTGATCTGCGGTTTGCCTAATGCCGGCAAATCTTCGCTTTTGAATGCTTTGCTTGGGCGTAATCGTGCGATTGTCTCACCAGTCGCTGGAACGACGCGCGATTCAATCGAAGAATCCTTGATTATTCGCGGCATTCCGGTAAGGCTTGTTGATACTGCAGGTTTGCGTGATACAAAGGATGGTATTGAGGCAGAGGGGGTCTCGCGTGCTGAAGAGCTCGTTTCTCGCGCAGATTTAGTTGTTGAGGTCGTTGATGCGAGTCTCGGTGATATGAGCGGGTTCAAGACTGCAAAAGACCGTATAACTGTTTTCAATAAGGTTGATTTGTTAAAGGACGATTTCAAGAACGCTCTTGATGGCATTTGTATTTCAGCCAAGAACGGCGATGGTCTCGATATAGTGCTAGATGAAATAGCAAATCGCCTTGATGATGGCGCTGATGATGGTGGACAAGAAGGGGTTTCCGCTCGTCATAGGAGCTGTTTGCTTGAGGCTAAGGAGGCGGCTGAAAACGCTGTTGTTGCACTTGCTACTGGCGGCGAGGGGCTTGTTGTCGCCGCCAATTATTTGGCATTGGCGGCACAGGCAGTCGGCAGGGTGACCGGGCGCATTTGGTCTGAAGAGCTTCTTGATGTGGTTTTTGGTAAGTTTTGCGTCGGAAAATAATTTTCACATCACTTGAATTTTTTGCATTAAAAAATGTATAATATATAGTTGTTTTAAGGAGGTATATTGTCATGGAAGTTTCAATGATAAATCAAGGTCTAGGCATTGCAGGTGCAGTTATGGCACTTGGTTTAAGCGCAGTCGGTTCTGCAATAGGTACGGGAGTCGCAGGCGGAGCTGCAGTCGGTGCATGGAAGAAGTGCTATGCGCAGGGTCGTCAGGCGCCATTTCTGTTACTCTCGTTTGTTGGTGCGGCATTGACTCAAACTCTTTACGGAATGATTTTGATGCAGGAGATGATTAAGCATATAGGCAATAATCCTAATGCGTCAGGCTTGGGTATGTGCTTGGTCGGAATTTTTGCCGGCATGGGTATTGGTGCTTCTGCTATCTTGCAAGGTCGCGTTGCTGGTGCAGCGGCAGACGCTCAGGCTGAAACAGGCAAGGGTTTTACCAACTACTTTGCTGCGCTTGGCATTATTGAGACCGTTGCCATCTTTGTGATGGTATTTACTCTTCTTGCCGTAAACAAGATCTAAACCCGTAAAAAAAGGAAAAATTATGCGTTTCAATGCGTTACTAAAGACGTTAGCCATTGTGGCGGTGGCTTCTGCAGGATTTGTAAATTCCGCCAAAGCCGAAGAGGCCGAAGATTTTGCTAAATGGTACTTTGCACCGGCAATCGGTTTTCTCAACTTTGAGGGCGATCAACCGCTTCAGGATGGCGCCTATTTGAACCTTCGTCTAGGCTATGACCTTAATGAGTGGTGGGGGCTTGAGGGTGGCTTTTTCTTCGCTCCGACCTTGGATGAAAATTTTGTAACTGGTGATGGAGCTCATATCTTCAAAAATGAAGACGGCTCGTTCTACCGCAACGATAAGCTTTACAAGTCTCACTCAAAGGGTGATGATAGGGGCTTTGGCGATACATGGATGGCAAGCATAACGGCAGAAGGGCTTTTCCACTTTACCCGTTGGGAGCGTCTTGATCCATTCTTGGCCGGTGGTCTTGGTTTTAACCTTTACGGCAAGGATATCTATGACAGTGGCTCAATGGCCTTTGTTGCTCGTATGGGTGCTGGTGTCATGTGGCACATCAATGACTCATGGGCTCTCCGCGCGGACTTCCGCCTTCTTCTCGATCTTCAGGATACAGAGTTCAACAATACCATTGATGCCGGCGTTGTTTGGTACTGGGGTGCAGGCGCCCTTTCTGACCCTGATTTTGTAGCAGTTGACGGCCCCGTTGATACTGATGGCGATGGTCTTACAGATGATCGTGAGCTTCAAATCGGTACTGATCCCAATAATCCCGACACAGATGGTGATGGCATCAAGGATGGAGAAGAGGTTCTTACCTACAAGACCGATCCATTGAATCCAGACTCTGATTTTGATGGTCTCAAGGACGGTGCCGAGGTCTATACTCATAAGACCGACCCGCTTGACCCTGATACAGACAAGGGTGGTGTCAAGGACGGCCATGAGGTTATTGACGATAAGACCAATCCTCTTAACGGCAATGACGACTTCCTTCGCTTTGAATTGCACCTTCTCTTCGATTATGATAAGGCAATCATAAATCCAAAGGATTATGCAGAGCTTGATGTCGTGGCAAAGATTCTTGCCAAGAATCCTTCTGCAACAGCTGTTATTGAAGGTCATGCAGACCGCCGTTTCCGCTCTAAGGCAGACTACAACCGCAAGCTTTCAGAGCGTCGCGCCAATGCAGTCCGTCAATACTTTACAGGCAAGGGAATTGACGCCAAGCGTCTAACGGCTGTCGGTTATGGCTTCGATCGTCCACAGTACAAGCCTGATCTTGTAAATGGAACCCCAGGTAACCGTCGCGTTGAGGTTTACATCCGCGGTATCAATGACCGCGAGGTCAGCGATACTCTTAAGAACAAGAAGTAATTGCGCTATTCGTCGAATAGCGTTTGTTGAGGAGCCGTGATGTTTTCGATTCTCCAGCGATATGTATCGAAAAGTTATTTATCATCATGGCTCCTTGCGATGCTGGTGTTGACATTCGTCTTATCCATTGGACTTTTAGTCAAAGCCACACAATTGGTAGTTAAGGGACTCCCCGCCGAACTAGTGCTGAATTTTTTAGCCGTCGGCATACCGGAGTCCCTTTCTTTTACGATTCCTTTAGCCTCTCTGGTAAGTGCTCTTTTGCTTTTCGGGCGCTTGTCTGCAGATGGTGAGATTAGCGCAATGCGCTCTTGCGGTGTTAACCTTTGGAGCGTAATGTTTCCATTGATTCTTTTTGGAGTAGCATTAACGGCGCTTTCAATTTATGTTAATGCTGAGGTCGCCCCTAAAGGGACTGCTAAACGCCACGATTTAATTAATGGCTCAACAAAGACCAAAGATTTGGTGAAGATATTAGAGCCTGGACGCTTCATCCGCGATTTTAACGGAGTTGATCTGTGGTTTGAAAGTCGGGAGGGGGATATCCTCAAAAATCTTCTTATTCTAGAGAAGATGCCATCAGGCAGTACACGGGAAACCCGTTGCGAAGAGGCATTTCTTTATATTGGAGATGGCGATATGATGCTGGATATGCGAAATGTCCGCATAACTCCTCTCTCCGAAAATCAACCTGGTACTGCGACCGCCAGGCAGTTGAGGCATACAATTAAAAATGTTGTTAAGAAGCGTACCCTCCGCCGCAAGGTTGGGGATTTGGGTAATATCGAAATTCGTGAGCGCCTACAAGTTCTAGCAACCAGCGACGAAGTTGCAAGTCCTTTGGATGTCTTAACGGACGACGAAAAGAGATCTGCCGTTTACAACGCCGCTAGAGTTAACGGCAAGGAAGAATCTGATGTTACTAAAGAGGAGTCAGAGGCCGCAGCCAAGCTTTTGATTCCACAAATTACATCAACCTTGAAAACAGAATACAATCGCCGTCTTGCACTTGGTCTTGCCCCATTGGCGTTTATCTTGCTCGGAATGCCACTTGGCATTAGAACATCACGGCGTGAATCCAACTTGGGTATCGCCATCAGCCTTGGTGTTATGCTTTTATATTATGCTTTTATGATTGCGGCAAAATCATTGGCTAAGTATCCGGAGATATATCCGCATGTCATCATTTGGACTCCAACGGTAATTTGCGGAATGATTGCAGCATTTTTAGTCCGCAAAAATCAGTAGTGCTAACTTATTTGATTAAGCAATAGGTAGTGGACCCGTTTGTCATCTCAAAAAGCTCGATCACATTGTGATTGTAGAGCCTTATGCACCCGTGAGAGGCAGGTGAGCCTAAAAGATGCTCCTGGTTGGTGCCATGTAGATAGATGAAGCGGTTATGGCTGTCAACATTGCCGCCTTTATTGCGCCCCGGCTCTAACCCCGATAGCCACATAATACGCGTAAGAACCTTATCCTTTGAATTACTTTCACTCCAGCTGGTATGAGGAATAATTTCTGAAGTTGGCTTACGCGATACAAAGACTTGCCCCGCCAAAGCCTCTTTACCGATCCATTCGGTTACTTGATGCCACCCTAAAGGAGTTTTTCCCGAATTCTCCAAAGAGCCTACGCCTGCCTTTGCCGTTGATATTGTGTAGACCTTTTTTATTGCGTTACCCTGTGCTACAACCATTCGCTGCCTTGCAACAGAGATAATCAAAAGCCAATCTTCAGCATAGATGGTGGGTCCATCCGTTGATTGCAGGACTTCAGTTAAAAGAAGCCTGTCAGCATCTGAAATCGGATTTTGCATCGGCTTAATATATTGGCAATAAGCTCCGTGGACGAATGTCAAGCAAAGAGCAATTGAAAGCAACGCTTGCTTAAAAGGGGAAATACGATTCATACAATATTACTTTTCGCTATCCATTGCTTCCTGGATGGCAAATCCATAACGCTTTGTATAAACCACCGTTGAGTAGAGATTTAAGAGGAAGCCAAAGAGGAGAAGACCAAAAACAAGAGCTTTGGGGAACCACTCCCAAACCAAATGACAGTATATAGCCACTCCGATTGGGAAGCTGATGGCCGTGCGAAGTTTTCCGACGAAATTAGCCTTCATATCTGCCTTGCCAACGGCAAGAGCACGCAGCGTTACAACCCAGAGATCACGCAATATGTGTAATACTGTAAATATTAAAGACAGAACGCCTAAATGCTGCTCGCCCTTCAAGAAGAAGATTGCCGTCAGGGTAGGGAAGACGACAACGAAAAAGACCTTATCCATCAAAGGATCGCACATAGCGCCAAATTTGGATGTGACATTCCATTTTCTTGCGTATAGGCCGTCAAAGAGATCGGTAAAGGCAGAGAGTCCCATTAAAGCGACACAACACCATTGCAATACAAGATGTCCATTGAGATTCTCTTCGCCAATTGGCCAAAGAATATCAAATATCGCACCAACCATAAAAAGCAGGATTAGAGGTGCGCGAATGCAGGTTAGCCATGTTACAATCAAAAGCTGCTTTCTTGTGCCGCGAGGGCGTAACTCTGTATTGTCTGCCATTATCAGTCCCTTACACTACCAAACCATTGTGGCAAAATAGTCATCAAGTGTTTCTGCCCGGCGAATCATCTGGAAGATACCTGGAGCTATGCGCAGGTATTCGGCACATCTAAGCTTGCCATTGTATTGGAAGCCCATTGCCGAGCCGTGTGCGCCGGCATCGTGAAAAACAAGTAAATCACCTACAGTAATTTCTGGAAGTGCGCGCCCAATTGCGAATTTGTCATTGTTTTCGCAAAGCGAGCCTGTAACATCATAGATGTGGTCAACGGGGGCGTTGCTCTTGCCTAAAACGGTAATGTGGTGATAGGCACCATAGAGGGCAGGGCGCATAAGATTTGCCATACAAGCGTCCATGCCGACATAATCGCGGTATGTGTGCTTCATGTGGAGTACGCGCGAGACCAAGCACCCATACGGGCCTGTTATCACTCTGCCGCATTCAAGGCATAGGCGAAGATGAGGCAAGCCAGCGCCAAGAATATGCTTCTCGTAGCTTTCCTTAATGCCCGAGCCGACAGCTTCTAGGTCAACCGCCTGTTCGCCAGGGCGATAAGGGATGCCGATTCCGCCGCCGAGATTTATAAGTTCAAAGGTAATGCCAAGCTTCTTTGAAATGTCAGCCGCCACAGTGAAGAGCATTGTTGCCGTTTCAACGAAGTATTGAGGGTTAAGCTCGTTGGAGGCTACCATCGCATGGAGACCAAAGCGTTTTACTCCCTTTTCCTTGAGAATACGATATCCCTCAAAGAGCTGTTCAAGAGTAAAGCCGTACTTTGCTTCTTCTGGTTTGCCGATAATGGCATTACCCTGTTTTAATGGCCCAGGGTTGAATCTGAAGCAAACCATTTCTGGAAGTCCGGCGGCCTCTTCAAGCGCAGCAATATGACCGATATCGTCAAGATTTACAACTGCACCGAGTTGAACCGCTTTTACAAATTCCTCCGCGGGTGTGTCATTTGAGGTGAACATCACCATATCGCCCCTAATGCGGCAGCGGTCAGCCATAACAAGCTCTGCCATTGAGCTGCAGTCGGCACCTACACCCTCATTTGCCAAAAGGCGTAAAATTTGAGGATTCGGTGTAGCCTTTACAGCAAAGAACTCGCGAAAATCGGGGTGCCATGCAAATGCGGCTTTAAGACGGCGAACATTGTCGATAATGCTTTGGGCATCATAGACATGGAATGGAGTAGGGACTCTGTTCGCGAAATCTAAAAGCTCGGCTTCGTCAATGGGAAGTGACTTCGATTGCGGATTAAGGTTCATCTCAAATGCTCACAAAAACTGAAATTTGTCGGCTAGTTCAAGCGCGAGACCAAATATGGAATTGCGCTTTCAAAGCAAGCTCCGTACCAGTGGGTCGTCGGCGTCTTATTCAGCGCATCGCAAACAACATCGGCAGCAAGAGCGGCGGCACCATTCATGCCAAGGCCACGCAGCATAGAGCCCGCGAAAACCGAAGCGTAAAGGTCGCCAGTGCCATGAGCGGAGAGAGGATTGCGTTCGTTGAAGTAATACCAGATGTCCTTGCCGTCAAAGGTCGCGACACCTAGCTTATCCTCTTGAAGTGAGACTCCAGTCAAGACAACATTGCGCGCGCCAATGTCGTGAAGAGCATGCAGCGTGTCAACGACAAATCGCTCGTCATAGCCCGAGAGGACAGGCTCGCGACCCAGCAGGAATGCTGCCTCTGTAAGATTTGGAAGAATGTAATCGGCACCAACGCAAAGGCGCTTCATCTGCATTGGAAAGTCATCGGCAAAGCCTGGATAGAGTTTTCCGTTGTCCGCCATTGCAGGGTCGACAATTCTCAATGCGCCGTCTGCTTTGCAGGAGTCCATAATAGAGAGGATTGGGTCAATTTGGCTTGCACAGACATAGCCGGTGTAAAAAGCATCAAACTTTACGCCATTTTCAAGCCAGCTTTTTTCAATTAGGCCCATATCATCTGTAAGATCGCGAAAAGTCCAATTCTTAAAGCCTGGTGCGGTATGAGTAGAAAGAACCGCAGAAGGCAGAATAGCGGTCTCAACTCCACAAGCAGAAATCACGGGCAATGCAACAGTCAAAGAGCATTGACCAAAACATGAAATATCCTGTATGGATAATAATTTTTTTGGTGCGTTTTTCATAACAATAATATTTTATCACATCAAAATTATTGATGTAAATAACATTTCATGCTCATATCCAAGAACTACTAAGTGCCATACTGTTAGACTTGACACCGTGGCTAAATTTCGATAGACTTGCGAATGCTTGAGTTATACGAAGCGCGCTAAATATGGTAGGTGAACAGGAATTTCTAAAATGTCAACAGTAATTGTCTGTCACCTTATCGAGCTTTCAGCGCACTGAAGCCTCAGATATGCTTATTTAGAAGTGCGGCCGCCGTCGCTACGCAGGTAAGGCATGGAGTTTTGCCTGCGGCTTTAATTTCTCGGCATGTTGTAGCACCGACTTCTTTTTGGAATGCAGAAACAAGCTCATCCCTCTTATCTTCGGGAGATAGTGCTAAAAGCGCATAAAGTGCGCCACACAGTCCCCCAGGCGAGCGTCCGCCACCGCAAGAAGCCATATCAGAAAGAAGGTCGTCACGCCCGGCAATAAGAGCCACGCTCTGCGCACAGTTGGCGTGGTGCGGCGGCTGATGAAAAACCGATTCAGCCTTGGCTATAAAATCCTCTTTGTTCATACTTTAGTTCCCTTAGTTACAAGCCTATCGCATACGCCATAGCTTTTTGTTTGAGAGAAACAAGAAACCTGGCATACCGACAAGATCGATCATATAATCTCCGATACCGCCCTTTTCCTTCTTCTTCATCTCAATTTTCCAAACATCTTTGATGCCAGGTGCAGTACCTAGGAAGCGTGACCAGGCCTCAACTCCGTCACCCTTGAGCGCAGAAGTGCCGTCGTTTTTCACGATATTAAAGTTTGCGTTGCCATTTACAAATACAGCGAAAGGCTTACCTCTGGCAGGTGTGATATAGGTGACGCTCTCTGCATTTGCAAATCTTTGCGCCTCCTTTGATACATCGATTGCAATTGGCACATCGGCATAGGTTAAAGTAAATATGTTGCCGCCGCCGCGTACCTCCATAGAGTAAAAACCTCCCTCTGGTACCTCGAAGCTAAGTTCGCTGTCGGGGCTGCCCTCCTCATTAAAATCTGGAAGTGGAATCTCTGCAACGGATTTGTTTTTCCAACCATATCGTCTAATTACAATTGGATGAGAGCTGCGTTTCTTGTTGACTGGAATATATCGGCACCGCAGTTTTACTGTGCGTTTGCGTTCAACGCAGAAGGCATACATAGCTTCGCCACGAATTTGCACAGGTGAAAGGCTGACTCCGGCTCCGCGAGCGGTATCAATAACGGAGATATTGCGTGCTTCAGGATCAAATTCTACTCTATTGGGTGTTACACCCTTGGACTTTGGCGGAAAGTTAGCCTTGCGCCAGAAACTATCCAATTTATAATCCTTCTTTGAGCCCTCCGTGTAGACGCGTAGATTTCCTGTGATGTTTTTGATATCATCCATCATCCAATTACCCTCAACCTTTGAAATCCATGGGCGTTTCTTTTCTCCGTGATAGATAATAACATTCTTAAAGAGCAAGTCATCAACGGGAGGATCGTTATATCGCCCGGCGAGAAGCTCAAAATCAGGTGCATCATCTCCGAGCTTTTGACAACATTCCTTAAATTCGCAGTTGTTAAATGTTATTGAGACAGAACCGCGTGGCTTTTGCGAGATTTTAGCCGCATTTCTCCGCATAAACGAGAAGTTGCATTTTTCAAATGTAATCATACCGCGTGGATATTTTTGATTTTTGCTGTGGCTGGAATAATGGAGTGCCATTTCGCAAGCGGTAGCTGTAATATTTTGGCAAAGAACTGTAAGAGGTGGAGCTTTAGGCGGGCGGTCTCCGCTCACATTCACCTCAATAGCATACCCCCTGCAGTTTTCAATGCGTGTATTTTTCAGCTCGATATTACGAAGAAGATGATTTGCACTATGAGAATTAAGGGTAATTCCGCTTCCAGGCCATGAGCCGCTGATTTCGCGAATGTTTAGATTCTCAATGACGGCTCCCATGACGCCCCCAAGACGAATACCGTAAGAAGTAGCTTTCTCAATCGTGCAATTTTGTATCTTAAGATTCGTTGTTGGAATCTTCGGATTGCCAGAACCGCAATCAACATTGATTCCTGCGCCGCCGGATTGGGATATAACTAGACCGTCGAGAGTGACATTGGCTGAGCCTAAGATAGAAAAAGCGTGTCTTCCGCCAAGGCTATTCATATCGTACGGTGGCTGGGAATAGTCATCACGGTACATTCTGATGTTTGTAGAAGAACCGCGGATTACTACATTTGTGACCTTTGACAGAGTAAAGAGTGTTGCATTACGATCTTGAAAGGATGTGCGTTTAGCAGCGATTTTTGCGCCGGGCTCAAAGATGATTTCCTGATTTGAAACTAGACGAATTGGGTCAATATTCCAAGTGTTAGGCATGCTGTCAATAATGAGCTTAGGCACCTTAGAATTGATGGCGGCCTGTAAAAATTCAGTAGAGTCATTAGCGTTAAAACCCCACCATGAGGCGCGAGCTTCTTTAATTTGACCGGACTTAACCTTAGCAACCATATCTGGATTTGGTGCGGCAGCAAGTCCAAAAGCCGTAATAGCGGTTATTGCAAATCCCCAAAAAAATTTATTAATCATAAACCCCTCCTATTGGACTATCATAACACAAAAGATTTTGAGGTGCAATTTAATCGCCAATTTAGATTCATTTATTCAACTCTTAAATCAAAATTAGTATTCACCCCATGCAAATTTTCACACTGCTTGTTGATAATGATTACTCCCATTCGACAATGAACACTTTTATTACATCTCTTTTAAAAGGGTGAGCAAAGCCAATTTCTCAACATTCACAATTTTTATTCCGCACCATAATCTCATTTCATGACCATCAACTCACCGACTAGCCATTAAGTTCCCAATATTACTATCTCAAAATCTCTGCCTCTCTGCGCCTTTGCTTCTCTGCGTTAAAACTTTTACCTTCCGCCTTTTTCACTTGTTATTCCACTTAGATTTTGTTCCGCACCATAATCTCATTTTGTGACCACCACCTCAATTTCTACCTCATCATATCACTAGTCATCCCACTTTTACATTCCCTAATTTTGTTCCGCACCGTAATCTCATTTTGCATAATTTGGCTGACAACAAGTAAATCATTGCTACGAAATCATACTTCGAGACTTCAAAATTTCGACATTGTCTTAATATCATTTATCGCAACGATATATATGACATTTTAATGTAGTAAAATAGATGAATTTCAATGGTGAATTTAGATTGCGATTTTGTTCCGCACCGTAATCTCATTTTACTCTCCACCTCAATTTCTACCTCATTCCATCACCAGTCATCTCACTTTTACATACCATAATTTTGTGCCCACCAAACCACTGAATAACCATTTAGTCCCAAAAACTACAAAATCTCTGCCTCTCTGCGTTAAAACTTTTAGCTCCCTCCTTTTTCACTTGTTATTCCACCTCAATTTTGTTCCGCACTGTAATCTCATTTTGTGACCACCAACTCAATTTCTACCTCATCACATCACTAGTCATCACACTTTTACATTCCATAATTTTATTCCGCATCGTAATCTCATTTCGCATTGCATAGCATCCATTTTCCACTCATCCCCCATACACCCATCAATATCACCCTCATTTTAATTTTATTCCGCACCGTAATCTCATTTTGCATAATTTGGTTGACAACAAGTAAATCATCGCTTCGAAATTATACTTCGGGACTTCAAAATTTCGACATTGTCTTAATATCTTTTATTACAACGATATATATGATATTTCAATGTAGTAAAGATAGATGAATTTCGATATTGAATTTTGATTGCGATTTTGTTCCGCACCGTAATCTCATTTTGTTGTTGCGTTATATTTTTTGATGTGGTATATTTGTCTTTGTGATTGGTTTTTAGTGAGGTTTGGTTATGGATAAGAAATCGTATTATTTGAATGTCAGGAAGCTTGCAAGGGAAGAACTTCGCCAAGAGGAGATGCGTTTTAAGCGTCAGCAAAGGCGTAAGGAAGAAATTGCGAGGGCCTATGGTGATTTATGTGAGGCTACCGATGGCGAGGCTGCTCTTTGGTTAAGGAATGGTTATTGTAGCTTTGATATGGCATATATGCTTGCCTGTGATCGATGGACTAAAATATGCGCAGAAAGGTATTTTAAGCTTTCTGGTAAGAAGAATCCAATGGCAAGGTCTCCAAAGCTTGGCAATATCCTCTCTTCTTTGGTTTTATCGCATTTTATCGTTTGCAATGGAGCGTCTCCTGCAATGAGGTATTGCGCTCTTTTGTTGCTTATAAAGGCGACTGGTAAGTCTGCTTCAACAATTAAGCATAAGGCTATCCGTCCTAAGTACTATGAAAAGGAGAATATCCGTCGTAGGGAATTAGCCAGGGAGCGTAGGCGTATTTTGAGCCGTACTACGATTAGTGACTGTCCTAGCAAGGAGGCTATTCTTGATGCCTTTATGCACCGTAAGGATTCAAAGGAAGCTGCGATACACTTCGGTAGTCTAATCCATGATTTAGAGTGTTATGTCGATAATGAATTGAGATTT
>JAZUMF010000099.1:0-7073 GCA_045603485.1 Kiritimatiellia bacterium
TCCAATTTGCCCCGCCATCATTGAATAATGGATACTGGATATTGGATACTGGATAATTGCACATTCCATTCCCACCATTCACTGCTTGCAAATCCGTTTCCGCGCCGTGGACACGCTTGCGCCGAATATCCGCGAAATCTCCTGCGATTCCGTTATCAAGTCAGCAAGCTTCGTCTTTTCCACATAGCCAGATTCACCAATCAGTTTGAGCCATATCCGCGTCTCGGACAACTCTTTCATGGACACCTTCAGCTTGTGCACGAAATCCTTGCCCGACTCCGCCTCGCAAGCCTCGTCAAAGTTGTCGCGGCGGACACGCTGGAGAGACGGACGCGGAAAAACTATGTGCGGGCCGTCAAGCGACGTCCAAAGCCTTATCCTCTGCTGACAAAGCCGCGTTCGGAATATCGCCCGGAGGAGGTAATATGAGCCTTAAGTTAGCGGCATTCAGCTTTGACCCTTATGTTTCCCCGAGTCTCGGACCACATAACGACTAACAAGCAATTTAAACTTATGTCGTTCGCCCTCGGATAAGAACGATACGATTCTTCTCCCTTTGCTCGTATCAAGCTTAAGACAATAACATGTCAATCGCAAAAGCGGAACCTTATTGAATGCCGTTTTCATCAAAACCGAATACTCGTCACAAATCCCCACGACACAAAACAATTCCTTGCCGCGCTTAACATACAATGCCCCCTCGCGGTCGTATGCCTCAAATGGTTTAGGCAAATCCACCAGCCCGAGCCTAGCAATAAAACACCCGATGCCAATCAATACCGCTATCACGGCTGCCACTTTCCAATCAACCATGCCTTTGGCAAAATTTCTCGCTAAGATATAAGCTATAAATGCCATCCACAACAGCAGGATGTAAGCCGACAACTGAACGGTCAATTGCACAATCCACCGTTCAAATCGCGAATGACCATAGATGTAAATCGGGTGCTCGATCCTCTCACTCCTCTGTCGCGAGTATTGCCAGCAATCTTTTCTTCCTCATGACGCATGAAGTCTACCACATCCCACAGCCAACAGTCAAGCATATACAGTAAAACTTATACAGAAGGGTCTTAAAGGTTTTGAATTTTAACACAGAGGCGCAGAGTTTTTGCGATAAATAGAAGTAATAAAAAATTTTACCGCAGAGATTTCTAGTCATCTGATGGTTAAATGGTATTTGCAAGTTTGACAGTAAAGATAGTTTGCGAGTATAACACTGGGTCTAAGAGATGCAATCGCAATGCCCTAACGCAAAACCTATCTCTGGCACAAAAGAAATGCCGCAACAAAAGCGGCAACCGCACCAAGAGCAACAAGCACCCAATATTTTACAGGTGAAATGGTTTTTGCTTCGGCGACTTCGATGGTCTCGGATGAATTGGTCTTCAGGGACATCGTGCTTGGGGCTTCACATGAAGTGAGGCCAAGGAGGTCGCCTTGCATATTTTCTTCTAGATAGTTAAGAACTGCGCGAATCATGGCAATGGCTTCTTGCCAATTCTCTGGGCGGTTCACTCTATCCTTTGCCAAAAACTTTGCAAGCATTACCGCACACGGCGCAGAAACTTCAGGATTGAGCGAGCGGACATCCGGCACTTGATCGACGCATTGACACTCCAATATCTCATCATCGCTCTTACCGGCAAAAAGCGCGCGCCCTGATAGAAGATGATAAATTGTCGCACCAAGTGAATAGATGTCGGCACGCGCATCCAGCTCTGCATCTCCTCTAGCCTGCTCCGGAGACATATAGCTTGGCGTTCCTGAAATATATTCATTGGCATACTCGCCCTTTATTGAACGCGCGATTCCCATATCGGTAATACGGACGGTACCATCGCCGTCAACCATGATGTTAGCAGGCTTAATATCGCAATGGATAAGGCCGATTGAGCGGACGGCGTAGTCAAGAGCTACGGCGACAGACTCCGCAACGGTCAAAACATCAAGCTCGCGAAGCTTTCCTTTACGGGCAAGCCAACGCCCCGTATCGTAACCTGCTGCCAATTCCATAACATAATAGTAATGGCCCGCTTGGCATCCGACTTCGAAGACGGTTACGATATTGGCATGATCTAAAAGACCGGCGGATTTAGCCTCCGCATAAAATGACTCAACATCCTGCGGACGGCTTGAAATATCATCATTCAAAATCTTAACGGCAACTTTGCGCTTCGGCTCATGCTGTTCGGCTTCCCAAACGGTAGCCATACCGCCTTTGCCAAGGCACCTGATAAAAGTAAATCCATGGAGATTTGGAAGCTCTTCCGCCATTAAATCCTACTTTACAACCTTGCCGTCACCACCGCATTTGCCGCAAAGTACCCGCAATGACCCTTTACAAAATGGGCAATTCTCTTTGGGCTGCTCTTTGGGATTTCGCTTTGTGCAAATGTGGCAAGCTTCAAGACCCGTACCCT
This sequence comes from Kiritimatiellia bacterium, assembly GCA_045603485.1. Classification (GTDB taxonomy): domain Bacteria; phylum Verrucomicrobiota; class Kiritimatiellia; order RFP12; family JAAYLN01; genus RGIG5952. The sequence continues at coordinate 2,424 of JAZUMF010000099.1, forward strand.
TGCAATCTTTGCACATCGGCAACTCACCCGAGCCATCGCACTTTTTGCATGGCCGCACTCCCTTGCCTGAGCAGTCAATGCATGAGGATTTCGCGGTTCCTCTGCAATGAGGACACTTATCACGCATAACGAGATCAGTTTTAGGAGTTAGCGAATTGGGATTTCGGCGCTCTATAAATCCATTTTTACATTTTGGTCCGCGACACTTGACGCGACCGGAGCCGCCGCACTTATTGCATGATTCGCCGCCTGAACCATCGCATTTAACGCAACGAGGTTGCATGGCATGGCGAATAGCCGCCAAAGATGCCGGCATAAGGGTTTGCGGCCAATCCAACGGCACCCAGACGGCGCCGAATGGAGTTCGCCCGACACTGCGAAAATAATCTTCGGCTTCGCGACGCGCCTTTCGCATGGCTACGGCTCTGCGTGAAGGTACCACGGAAGCATTGAAACCATCTTGCGTGCGCTTCAATTCCGCAACGAGCAACTGTGCCGCCCTAGCCTCGAAATCGGCGCCCGATTCGGCGGCAAGCAACGCTTGCGCATTACGATAGAGAACGATAGCCAATGCTCCATTTTCGGCTGAAACGCGACGAGCCTCTGCAACATCGGCGGCTACCGCCTTCATTACTTCAGTCGCTGCGGGCTTGGCTGCCTTTTTGGATAAATCTTCGGCCTTTGGCAATGAGGATGGAGCAAAGCCTGCGCCACAGGAGGCGCAAGCCGTCTGGCCTGATTCACCCTCTCGCCCGCACTCTGAACAAATCAAAAGCTCGTCGGCAAGAGAATAACAAGAGAAAAGCAGAAAAGCGCACATCGCGGCCATCAACCGCAATGCGCGCTCTGCGTAATTAAACAGCAAGGACATGCTTAGGCCTTCGCCGCAGCAGCCTTCTTGACAATCTCAGGACGCCTGAGGGCTGCACGGACAGCGCCGGTAGTCATCTTGTTTGCGACTTCTTCTTCAACGCCAAGAGCGATGAGACGCTTTAACTGGGTCTTCTCACGGCGACGCTTATCACCAGCGGCCTTGACTGGACGCGTACGGGGCTTTTTATTGAGGGTTCTTCCTGTTCCCATTTCTTAATCTCCTAAAAATGTTTGTGAAATATTATAATACCATAATCTACTGCATTCAGTCAAATTTTGACGCAATTTTTATCCTTAATTGCAGCAGCCACAAACAAAAATCTATTTTTTCAGCAGCTTTGGCATCTTTGCGAGCCGCTCCTTTTCCTGCTCTTTGAATTTTGCCAACTGAACCTTCCAAGTGACATGCTCGCTAAAATAAAACTCAGGATATTTCGTCAAAATCTCCTCCAAATCTGCAAGAATTTGAGAGCGGTCGGGGGTTGGCTTTACATTTGGATAACGATGCAAGGCGACAGTGATATTTTGCCTATCCCAGCGCAACAAAAAATCGGTCAAAACCGAAACATACAGATACTGGCATTGTTTGTAAGAAACGGGATCATCCTTTGTCGCCGCAAGAGCCTTGTGCACCAGTTCCCAGGCATTGAACATATCGCGGGCGCGATACCAGTTGTCATAGTTCATACCGTACATACGCATCTTGACATCTTTTGATGTACGCATTAAGCGAAGATTCTGCTCCCAGTATTTTTGCACAAATGGCGCGCCGTCACCAAAATTGCACTTGATATATTCAGAAATCATCGCATCGATATTCTGATCGGGATTCCACGCAAACTGAGCCCAAATATATGCTTTAAGTTCTCCGAAATTAGATGTGCGTCCGAGCGCAAGCTGTGCGGAAACGCCTTTATATTTATGGTCTCTATAATAGCGCATCGTCTCTGCAATATTATAGAAATCGGCGCGAGGCTCATGGAAATTATTGAAGCCCGCATAATAGTCCCAAATATAGATTCGGTTTTGTGCAAGCTTCTCCCAGCGCTGCGCTATTTCCTGCCATTGCTTGCACTTAGACACAGGCAGGTTTTGCGTATGGCCCAATGCAAGGCCGACGGAAACATTATTTTCAAGTTTGCATCTTTGAGGCGCCCGTTCCTTATCCCAATAAGCAAGAACCGTAAAGTGCAAATCTGGGTACTCCTTATGGAAGCGGCGCGCCATCTCATTTGCGACATAGACCTCTAATGCCGCTGGACCGCCATTCATCTTAGAGCGGATACGCATACAACCCTTGCACTGGCAAAACTCATTATTATCAGCCGACACTACAGAGATAAAGCGCAAATCGGGTCTGGCTTTAAGCTCTTCCCTGATTTCAGCCTCAAAGGTATTGATACACTCCTCATTAGATACGCACAGCTGCGTGGGCTTACGGGTGCCGTTGACAAGAGCATACCATTCGGGATGTGCGTCAAAGTACTTCTTTGGCTTCATAAACTTGTATGTAATCGTCTCCCCGAAGGTGAACTGATATGAGCCGCCGTAGGCAGGGATGACTGAACCATTATGGCCCACCTTGACTCGCCAAGCCTGCATGGCAGGAGTGTGGCCGCAATCGGAAATGCTCCATCCCGAACGCGAATCGAACGGGGGATGGTATGAAATCTTAAAGCTGTTTGGAATTCTCAATGTCTTTACCTCTGGCACCGTCTCGCGCCAAGGCGACCAATAACGGACGCCAAAGGTCTCCAGAAACTTATAAACGGCATATGCAGGGCCGCGAGGGGACTGACCTGTAATCTCCAGCTCGCCATTCGCATTTACAAAGACGCGAATTTCGTCCGTAAACTTAGCATTGCATGGAGCCCCGATGCGAATAATAGGAAGAGACTCTGACTCGCCATCGGAAATTTGCAGTTTGACGCCAGTCATCTTCTCAACATACGAAACAAATTCAGAAGCGGCCTTTTCAGAGCTCTTGGGGCCCTTGGGGTCGACCACAACCACAGCCGCGGCCTTACCATCGACAACAATATCAAAGGCAAACGACGGCAATATAAATGCAACCGCGATTATAAGTGAAACAAGTAAACGCATCTAATCTCTCCCTTCAATAAATGACACAACATTCAAAAGTATAACCAATCAAAAGTGGAATTTCAACCTAACTAACTGCAAAGAGAGCTTAAACTAAAATCATGGCGGCGTCACAAGCGTACTCACAACCGAACTATAACGGTCGTCATCCCAATACTTTACATAGGTTGTACATAGAACACTCCCGCCAGGAAGCAATTCGACTCCCGAATAACCGGTATCCCAAGGATTTCCCGGCCAAACATCCGGCTTACCATAATGCCTTAAAAGGTGTATGCGGTACTGTCCAGGGCGCGAAAAACGAATATCTCCATACTCTCCGACCCATGCAACATATTGCCCATAAGTAGGCGAGCCGATCGCGCGGTCGCGGAATGCGATAAAAAGACGGCCGTCAGAAAGATATACACCCTCATGGCGATCTCCGGTCAGTCCCAAAGGTGTTTCCACAGGGGCCGTCCATGTCTTTCCTTCGTCACGGCTAAAGATTACCATGCTACGCCCCTTATGGCTGTTTTCGCGGATAAGGACGCATATCTCATCACCATCCGGAGAGCGGAAAGCAAAGGGCTCGCATAGCCAATGCTCAGGAGAAATCGCTATCTCGCGCCCCTCTGACCAAGTCAAGCCGAAATCATGCGAAATGCTCATCCAAATTTTTTCATACTCCTTAATCCCCTCTTCGGTATATTTCTTAATTTGACCAAAGAGCGCCAAGGAGCCATCTTTAAGCATCAAAAAACCCGTTGGAGGCATAACAGAAGACAAATCGGCGGGCTCCGCCTCTTGCCAGGTAGAGCCATCATCGTCTGAATATACGATAGCTAAGCGGTTATATCTAATTTGAGGCATTTTAGAATCAAAATTGTAAGCTGAATCCTCCACCTTGGCCGAAAAAATAAAGAGACGCTCTTTACCATTACCCAAGTCACACTTTTGCAGCGTTGGGCAATTTCTATGGGTTGCAGCGTAGGATTCGGGAAGCCTGTCATCAATCCTTGTCCAAGTTTTGCCATAGTCAAGCGATTCGGCAGCCGGTCCGCATGGTCCGCCATGCGTAATGCACCATACGCAAATAAGCTTACCGCTTCTTGTAAGCACCGTTGTAGGATGTCCCTGATACTCGGTCGTAAGATCAAGACCTCCCTCGGCAATCACAGTATGATTCTCAAACTTATCAGTAAAATCGAAAATCGGCAATTCAAAATCAGCCATAAACACGCCCTTCGTCAATCTCGTCACTTCTATTGTAACAAATTACCTTACAGCAATCGAAAATTTTTCACACTAGAAAAAAATGCATTTCAGTTATTCTCATCTGTTCTAATCGAAACGGACACATTTGACGCTTTAGGCTTTGTGACGGCACCTGCAGTCATAAGCGCCTCGGCAATCGCCTTTATGTGTTTTGAGAAACTATCATCTTTGTATCTGATTTTCAAAGTGATGTTCTTGTAAGTCAAACTATCCTCAAGACTGCCACGCTCCGTTATGTACAGCATATTCGTTTCCGCGCCCAGATACGAAACCTCGAGATTGTTCAAGAGACGAAAATGCAACGGCATATTGCTGTTGCTGAATCGCTTGGCATGAGGATACATGAATGATTCAATTTGTTCACTACATGTATTGAACACAGTTGCATCGCAGTTCGCTATTACCATGTCGCCTTTG
>JAZUMF010000100.1:0-33327 GCA_045603485.1 Kiritimatiellia bacterium
TTTTTTATCGATTATCTCTTGTATCTTTTCGGCAGGGAATACATCTGTGCCGCTTAGGTAGAGCTTTTGGCGGTAGGTTTCTATGTGTTTTTTGAAGTCAGAGACTTTGGCGTCTGGATTGTAGATGCGTGCTATGCCGTGCATTGCATTGGAGTTGCCGCGGAGGGCTGAGGCGTAGCCTGACCATTTGTAGTCTTTGGGGTCGTCTACTATGCCGGCACGGACGGGATTTAAGTCGATGTAGGCAGATACGGTTGAAAGGGTATGGGCAGTGCCTTCTAGGAGGGTGCTATAGAAGCGGCCTTCCCACATGGCGCCTGTATTGGGATTGTGGGCGTGATACCAGATTGAGAAGCGTTGCTTGAGGTTTTGTATAAATGGAGTGATATCGCCCATACGGCGTTTGAGCATCATCTGCTCTTCTTCAAGTCGTTTCAAATGGTTGCCGTGGCGGTACATTATCCATCTGTCTTTGAGGGACTGCGCCTGATCTGCTCCATAGAGGGTCTTTACGCGATAGATAAGCATTTCTTCAGTAATCTCGGTCGGTATTGGAACATGGGCAAGGATATGGAAATGGTTGTCCATTACGCAATAGTTGAGTAGCTCAATGCCGCTGAAGATGGCTATACGGCGAAGCATATCGACAAAGACCGACTTACCCTCAGGGCTCAATAGAAACTGCTGCAGAGCGCAGCGGCTTACAATGTGGTAATAACCTTCTCCGTCATTTTTGATTCGTGGCTTACGCATAATTGACTCCTTGTTTTTGAAATTGTGTAATAATAAGTATATTGGATATAAAGGATAATGTCAAGTGTAATAGTCTGACACCGAGGAGCGGCGATAATTTGCTTTACACAAAATCCCGTCTTTGTGCTAAAATTAGATATTATGTGGAAAACAAAACTTATACTTAATGCCTTCGGCTCATTTGGCGAAGATGAACTTTCTCGCATCACGCTTATCAAAAAAGCTGGCTTCGATGGTTTTTTTACCGGTTGGGCCGGTAAGGGTGAAGTCGCTCGTTATGCAGAAATTGCACGCGATTTAGGACTTATCTACCAGTCAGTCCATGCCCCATTTGGACGAATCCGTCAAATATGGGAAGACAATGAAGAAAATGCAGAGGCAACTATCAAAGAACAGATTGCATGCATTGAAGATTGTGGCAAGGCGGGCGTTCCATTGATGGTTGCTCACGCCTTCATTGGTTTTGAGGATCACACGCCAACAGCAATTGGTCTTGAAAGGCTTGAGCGGATTGTCAATGCCGCAGAGAAGGCTTCAGTAAAGATTGCCTTTGAAAATACCGAAGGCGAGGAGTATCTTGAGGCTATCATGAATCACTTCAAGGGTGTTTCTCATGTTGGATTTTGCTGGGATGCCGGCCATGAGATGTGCTACAATCACTCTCAGGATCTTCTTGCCAAATATGGCGATCGCCTCTTCGGTACCCATCTCAACGACAACCTCGGCATCAAAAATCCCGAAGGTAAAATAACATTCCATGACGATTTGCATCTACTCCCATTTGACGGTATCGCCGATTGGGAATATAATACGGCTCGCCTTGTAGAACACAACTTTGAAGGTCCGCTAACCTTTGAGTTGAAGGTTCCATCAAAAGACCCATCAGTTGACCTCTACTCGCAATTGAGCCAACAGTCATATGTATTTGAATGTTACAAGCGTGCATGCCGTGTTGCGGCACTCTACCAAAAAGCCTCAAAATGAAAATCAGAGACATTCTAAAAAATAAAAAACCTTCTGTATCTTTTGAGGTATTCCCTCCAAAAAAAGACGCCGCCTTTGCTCCTGTAAAGGCGGCTGTCGCGCGCTTATGTAAAGCAAATCCCAGTTTTATGTCGGTCACATACGGGGCTGGCGGTTCTGCAAATATGAACACGCTGGATATTGCTTCGTTTATCAAGGATGAATGTAATACAACTCCCCTAGCCCATTTGACTTGCGTAATGGCAACGCCTGACAAGATAAAGGATGAAGCAGCTCGACTTACAGCTGCCGGCATAGAAAATATCCTTGCCTTGCGCGGTGATATGCCGTCTGATGCAACAGTACCACCGCCCGGTCACTTTACACATGCCATTGACCTGATAAAAATGCTTCGCGAGCTTGGTGATTTCTGTATTGGCGGCGCTTGCTATCCTGAATGCCACCCCGAGTGCGAACATCTTGCAGACGACATCCGTCATATCCGTGAAAAAGTTGATGCCGGACTTGACTTTATAACGACGCAGATGTTTTTTGACAATGATGTCTATTATCGTTATCTTGCAAAGCTCCGTGATGCAGGAATTACAATCCCGGTTATCCCTGGCATTATGCCAGTGACCAACAAAAAACAACTGCCTCGCATTACAAAAATCTCAGAAGCCTTTTTGCCAATGCGCTTTAAGGCTATCGCCGACCGTTTTGGAGACGACCCCGACCAAATGCTTAATGCCGGTGTCGCATACGCAACTGATCAGATTATCGATCTCTTTGCCAATGGTGTAAATGCTGTCCATGTCTATACCATGAATCAGCCGATAGTCGCCGAACGGATAATGGCAAATCTTGGCTCGATTGTTGCGAAATAATCGATAAACGGTAAACAAAAAAACGGCAAAGGATTTCTCCGTTGCCGTTTTTTTGTCTATCGCTAACTAAATTAGCGGCCCTTTGACTTAAGGAACTCAAAGGATGGCTTGATAGCATCAAGCGAATCAAAGTGACGCTCGCACTCAACGACATACCACTTGACGCCATTTGCATCAGCGACAGGGAAAAGCTTGTCCCAATCGACGCCGACGCAACCCTTATCTGGCTGACCGAGAATAGCATCGAAGGTATCTGAATCCATACCATTCTCCTTAGCATGAAGAGTTGGTGAACGGCGAGGATACTTCTTGAACTCCTCACATGGATCAAAACCTGCGTATGTCGTCCAGCCTACATCCTGCTCCATGCAGACATTATCTGGAGTATTGGAGAAGAAGTAGTCCCATACGGTTGTGCCGTCGGAAAGCTTCTTCTGGAATTCCCAGGCATGGTTATGCAAACCGACCTTGCAGCCAAACTTTGCGGCAGCCTCGGCTGACTCAGCGTATGCCTCGGTCAAATACTTCCACCAATCGTCTGCCGACTTATCCCAATTCTCAGGGATACCATTGCCATTACCAGGACAAATAATAAGATTGTTGCCATAAGCAAGGTTAAACTCGCAGGTTTCCTTAACGGCGTCACCGGTGAAGGATGCACGGCTAGTGTGTGTACCGCAGGCGACAAGACCATTATCGTCAAGGAGCTTCTTGAGATCTGCAGCCGAGTAATTGTAGTAGCCTGCAAACTCGACCCCTTTGTAGCCGATATCAGCGACATCCTTAAGCGCCTTTGGCAAGCCGACAGCACCGATGTACTTGTAAATAGAATAAAGCTGGACAGCGATTCCAGGCTTTTGTGAGCAACAGCAACATGCGCTCATAATTATTTCTCCTTTTTGTTTTTTGAAGTTTTATTGTCTTGCGGACGCACGACAACAGAAATCAACTTATGGTCGCTCGTATATTGTTTTTTTGAAACAACTGGAGCAAAAAATTCCGACGACCCCTTGATAAAAAGATAGTCAAAGCAAGTAGCGGGATAATACTTTGACTCAGGCATTGTATTACGCTCAGGTACGCCTTCAAAGCAGTCCTTAAATCCCTTTTTCTTCAATGCCGTGATGGTTGTTTCTTTATCATAATTCTTATCAAAAATGCTCGTATTGAAGTCTCCGGCGATCATGATGGTTTCAACTTTCCTGCCATCGTAATCTTTAGCCATAAGCTCTTTTGTGAATTTCAGAAGCTGACGGGAAGACTCCTCACGCATAGTGCGGTTTATCTTTGGTGCGTTTGCCGCATTGGGATCGTCCTTGGGAATATAATTACTCTTTAGGTGAACGCCGATCACTCCGACAAGGCTTCCCGAAATATCAAAGACCGCATAAACAAAACCGCGTGGGGGGCGAACCTTATACTTTCGTGAATTGGACCACTCTCTATATCCGCTATCGATTTCCTTAAAGCGGGAAATAATGGCATTTTGATGGGCGGGGACCGTAGCCTCTGGCGCTGCGGTAAACTCCGAACATGCGTTTACCATAAAGCCGTTAAGAGCATCGTTTGTTACGAGCATTTCGCAGGTGCGTCTATCACGCATCTCCTCCATGCATAGGATGTCAACCTTTTCACGAGCAATAAAGCGCGCCGCCGAATCAATCCGCTTATATTCACGCTGCGGATCTCGCTTTGAGCTATCGGTTATCGGATAACCAGATGGAAACCATCGCATATTCCAGGCACCGACACGCACACCATCAGCTGCAAAGGCGAATGCAGCGACAAACAATGAAAATGATAATGTTACAAGTCGCAATATACTTGCGGATTTAGTTGTATGAATAGGCATAAGCGGTCCCCAACTCTTATTGATTCTATCAAATCAGCAGTTAAAAAACAACACTGCAATGCTATTTTTTGATACCATCGTTATTATCTGAAAATAACCGATTTTATAGCATTGACGCAGTGGTTTACAACTCCGCGGCGCGCCAAGACCGCATTTGACGCCGTTGTACCAAGCTCCTTACGGGCTGTCTCATCTCCCAATAGCCTATCCAATTCCGGAATGAGCTCTTCGTCTTTGGAGAGTTGAATGATTGCCTTTGATGCTAAAAGGTCGGCCATAACAGGTCTAAAGTTCTGCGTTTCGGGGCCGACTATAGTTGGCACGCCTACCAGGCATGGCTCAATCATATTTTGACCGCCTTGAGAACGGAATGTCCTACCGACAACTGTCACTGCAGCAAATGGGAATAATCCCATTATCTCTCCAGTTGTATCGGCAAGAATGACATCTCTGTCGGTCAAGGGCTTGACCTTGTATGCGCCAGAATCTAAATCGCTCTTTCGAACTGAATTTAAGCCTCTTGCCGAAATTTCCTTTTCAACGACTTCGCGACGCTCAAAATGACGAGGCACAAGAATCAGTCTAAGGTTTGGATACTTTTGCGACAAGGCTTTGTAGGTATCCAGAAGAAGAGCCTCTTCTCCATCCCATGTTGACGCTCCGAGCAAGATCATTTGAGGTGCATTAAATGCCGACTTTTCAAGAAGCTCTTTCCACATTGCCTCTTTTACCTCATTGCGCTTTGCCACATCAAACTTAAAGCTTCCCGTCACCTGTATCGTTTCCGGATTTGCTCCGGCGCTTATAAAGCGAGAAGCATCTAAATCCGACTGTACGAGAATCAACTTGAAAAGGCGCAGCACCGGACCAAACCAAAAGCGGAGCTTTCTGTAGGTCGGCGCCGTCTTATCTGAAATTCTTCCATTAACAATGAACATGGGAATGGAACGGCGGGCGCAGGCGCGAATTAAATTTGGCCAGATTTCGGTTTCAACTGTAATAAATGCCGAAGGCTTAATTCTGTCTAATTCCCGATTGACGAAGATTGGCAGATCAAGTGCGTTATAGATGAGAGTATCGTTTTCAGTTAATCGTTTTTCGGCTTCCTTCCAGCCTGTTGAACTGGTTGTGCTTATAACAAAACGCTGATTGGGGTTTACCTCGCGCATTGACGCCATAAATTGAAAGGCGACGCCAACTTCGCCAACGCTTACAGCATGGATGAGGATTGCTCCCCCTTCTCCGATATTTTTTAGTTGCTCGGGAGTGTAACGGCCAAAGCGATTTTTGAAGTTTGCTTTGTAGCCTCCCCTTCTCTTCATTTTGAGATAGAAATGGGGCAGCAAAAATAGACCCGCTATAAAAAAAAGAATATTGTATAGGAACCAGCGCATCAGATTCTCCTTAAAATAATTTGCGGCGATAAAAGATAAAAACCGTAAGCATCGACAATGCGAGAGCAATGCCGATTACAATTGCAAACGCATGGGGATTTTCTTTTAACGGCAAATCGACATTCATACCATAAATTGACGAAACCAGCGTGGGCAACATAAAGACGATTGTCACTGCCGTCAGCGATTTCATCACTCTGTTGAGATTGTTTGAAATAACTGAGGCAAACGACTCCATTGTGCCAGTTAAAATATTGGAGTGTATGGTCGCCATTTCAAGTGCCTGTCTATATTCAACGGCGACATCATCGAGGATATCGAGATCATCGTCCTTGATACCCAACTGCCGCATATGACCTAGGCGACTGACCATGATTTCATTTGCCGATAGTGATGTCGTGAAATAGACAAGAGCCTTTTGCAGGTCGCGTATTTCAATAAGCGAATCGTTCTTGAGTGTTTGATGCAGGTGGAGCTTGCGCTCGATCGCCTCTGCCTCTTCCCTTATTTCACGCAGATAACGCAAATACAATGTTGCAACGCGCAAAAGAATACTGAAGACAAAGCGGTGACGATCATAAGGGGGGATAGCTCGTCTGATTTGCTTAAATTCGTCAATTAGAACAGTACGCTTTGAGCATACAGTCACTATGACATTGGGGGTTATGATGATACCGAATGGAACGGTGCTATAAGGAACACCGTCTGTGTTTTCAGACTCCTTGCAGGGTACACGCACAACAATCAAGGACGATGACGAATCTTCATCTATCTCGACACGGGCGCGTTCATCCTTGTCCAGCGGATCGGAAAGAAACTCTTGCGGAAGTGAAAATTCCCGAATAAGTTTATCAAACTCCCCCCCGGTAGGCGCTGCAAGATTTATCCAAGTACCAGGTAACAACTCACTTCCAGACTCTACCAAGCCGGTGCCGGGAATCCATCTGTAAACTGTAAGCATATTACCCTCCTTTTTGAATAGATCCAATCAAACTGCGAGCATATTATTTCAACTCGTCAAAGCCCAAAACCGAAACTCCGCATTCTTTTGCAGTCTCAAGCATTTTTTCAAGCCACTCAGTCTTCATGTGGATACGCTTGGCATCTGCATGAATACCGTGAGAAGTTACCGCAAAGACTTCATGGCGTTCCGCCGCCCTGCGAATACATTGCAGGATATCCTCAATATCTGTACGATATGCCTCGCCCATAATAATTGTGGGAATAAGCTTGCGTTCGGCCATCTCTGTAACGGGGAAAAACGCCTCATCACTCTCATGGAGGGGCTTTTCGGGCGCCGGGCGTGTTCTTTCGGGGTCGTAGGGCGTCAAGCCGTTGCCGCAGCGAAGTCTACGGAAGCCCTTATTGAAGAAGAACTCGTCGGTCTCTTGGGAGTGACGGTTGTTGGGATAGCCGAATGATGAATATGGGATGTACGCCTTTTGCATCAAATCCGTTTGAGGGAATATTTCCTCAAGAAAATACCTTTCTGCTCCACGGGCAGGCAACTCGACATCGGCATTGGCATGGGTTTCGCCATGAAGTCCAATAGTGTGACCGCTCTCCGAAAGTTTTTTCATTGCGCGAACTGCTACGGCATCGATCTTTCCTGAAACGAAGAATGTTGCATGAGCATTATATTTTTCAAAGAGTGGAATTGCATTGACCCAGTCATCAAAATTACGATCGTCAAACGCAAGAGCCAAAACTCCCTTTGGCGGCTCGCCTGACGGTATGCAATCGATAAATTTAACATCAACGGCCAAATCGCTAACTGTCGCAAAGATGGAAGGGCGTTCACTGTGGTTGTTAAGCCAATTGAGATTTTGCCTGTACTTTATCCTGTAAATCTGCTTTGAAACACATTCCTTAAAGGTTATGCGCTCTGTTCGGGCAAACTTATTGGCACCGATTGTTGACGGAAGCAAAGACTCAAAATTACAGCGCTCAAAGAGGACATCGCAAACTTGGGCATCTGCCATTGGGTGCCACACGGAAACAGGACGTTCGCACTCCCGTATAACAGTATCGCGAACGACTACATCTTCAATGTAAACATTCTTGGGAAATGTCCCGAATGCAGGTGTAAATGTCATGCCGACTGCCGATTCATGGAAACGGCAATTTTCAATTACGACATTGCGAATCAAACCGGTACCTACCCCGAAACGAACACCTCCGCAGCATGACGAGACATCGCAATTTGAGATATAAATTTTTTCGCAGGGATTTTCCTCAGCATGGTCAGGACAACTTGCACGAATTGCAAAGCCGTCGTCACCAGTCAGGAGAGTGCAGTCGGTTATGACGACATCGCGCGTACAGTCAATGCTGAAGCCGTCGGAATTGGCTATTGTACGATCGCAATCAATCTTCACGCCTTGAATCCGAATAAACTCCGAGCAACGCACATGGCAAGTCCAGCATGGCGTATTTGCAAATGTCACATCGGTAAGCTTAACATCCTTGCAATGAAAGAATGCTATCATAGGCCCAGGTCTAAACCAATCCCTATCAATTGGATGCAGCTTTAGACCGTACTTGTACCATGGAAAACGGCTATCCTCTTCAGGCTCATAGTCAAAGAAAGCGGGGCCATTGCCATCAATGACACCCTCTCCTGAAATAGCGACATCTTCAACCCGATATCCCAGAACCAAATGTCCGCCGCTCCATTCTTCACCGTTAGACCAGAAATTTTCAGGAAATGCGTCATTAGCATTGTAATCCTCTTGCTTTGTGCTACCGAGAATCGTCGCCCCCTTGGCGAGATGGAGCTCAACATGATTCTTAAGCCAGATTGTGCCTGAAATCCAAAGGCCTTCCGGTACAACCACGCGTCCGCCGCCAGCGGCTTCGGCGGCGTCAACTGCGGCCTGAATGGCAGTTGTATTGATGAATTCAGCATCTGCCTTTGCCCCATAATCCTTAATATTGAAATCAGGGCGCGACTTATTTGTCTGATTGAAGCTTTCCATAATACGCAAATCCTTTAATAAACACGGGGTGCCGCAAAGCACCCCGACATTGAGATAGATATTGCCAGAGTGTTATTAAATACAGCAATGGCAATTTTCAAAACTAGCAAGATTTAAGGTCTTTATCGACCATTGCGCAGACGCAAGAGTCAGACCATACATTCTCGGCTGTTTCAAGCATATCAATCACTGCATAAATAGGAAGAATCACACCAAGAATGCTCGTGGGAGCTCCGGCTCCAGCCATTAACGAAAGTGTAAGGAAGTAGCAACCCATAGGAACTCCGGCATTACCGATGGCTGAAACGCAGGCAATCAAAACCCATGTCAGCATCATTGGAAGCGTGAGTATGGCACCGCCATTTTGGAGGACAAAAAGCGATGTAACGAGGATAAACGCCGCGCAGCCGTTCATGTTGATCGTGCAGCAAATCGGGCAGACAAAGCGCGCAACCTCAGGTTTGGCTTTAAGATTATTCTCCGCTGACGAAACAGTCACAGGCAATGTTGCAGCTGAGCTCTTGGTAAAGAGAGCCATCAAAAGTGCTGGGGACATAGCCTTCATGACGCGGAACGGGTTGATACCGCGAATCGCAAGGAAGGCAGGAAGAACGATGAAGAATTGGATAGCATTGCCGATCAGAACAACTGCAAGATATTTACCGAGCGACTCGACGACCAAGCCCGCCTTGACCTGAGCCGAAAGCTGTGCAGAAAAGGCAACAATGCCTAGTGGCAATGCCCAAATAAGTCCGCGAATAATCGTAAATAGAAGATCCTGCAAGCCGAAGATAAATTTAGAAACGGTATCCTTGCTTTCGGATGCCGGCATAACGGCAAGTCCCATACCAATTGCGGCGGCGACGAAGAGAATGCTTAGCACATTGCCTGAGAGGAATGGATATACCACATTGTTTGGAATCACATTCAAGATATGCTCATAGCAAGATATCGGCTTGAGATTCTCCGGAGTGGCAGCCTTGGCAACAAGCTCTGGCGGGAGATTCCCAGGGGCAATAAGGAGATAAACGCCCATACCGACTAAAGCTGCGGCAAGCGTGGTCAGCAATGTATATGTAATCGTGTGACCGAAGAGTTTACCGGCGCTCTTTTGATTTCCCAAAGAAGCAAGCGTCGTAGCGACAGCCAGGGCGATTGTCGGAACTGCGACAAACTGGAAGAGACGCGTATAGGCAGATGCTATAAAGTTGAAAAATTCATTCAACTTTTCACACCCGAGAGCTCCAAGAGCCGCACCTAAAATGAGAGCTACAATCCAAATCAGGGTTCTGTAGTTTTGTTTTTTTACATTAGCGTCAACGCTCATTTTTTTACTCCTTTTGAAGATTACTTTAAGATAAGCTCGATGGTAGGAACCACAACATTGGGCTGAATGACAGGAACAGTCAAAACAACATCCGATTCAGAAGAATTGATGGTATGAACCGTCTCCTTCGTTCCGCTAGCGAAGAATATCTCCGACGCGTCATGAAGGAACTGTGCATACTTAACCTTACCGCCTAAACCCTTCAGTGTGATGTGGCGGTATGGCCAATCAAAGATGTGGAGATAAAGGCGATTGGTCTTGGCATTGTATGTATAACGGCAACCGTTTGGCTCGACAAATCCTTCTGGAGCCGCACCGCAACCATAAATGGAGCGAGAATTGTATCGCATCCACTTTGCATAATCGGCAAGTCTTTCCTTTGCTCGGTCGTCAAAATAACCGCGGGCGGTCGGGCCTACATTCATTATGAGGTTTCCGTTGCGTGACACATGGTTAATCAGCATCTCAATGCACTGCTTGTCTGTCTTCCAAGTCATCTCGTCACGATAATAGCCCCATGAGCCGGAGAAGGTTTGACAACCCTCCCATACAAGAGGAGTACCATCTGCACTTACAGGCTGCGAATCGCGTTGAATCTGCTCAGGCGTAACAATGTCACCCGCGCCGGGAAGGTCCAAACGATCGTCGATGATAATATCCGGCTGAAGCTTACGGATAAGCTTAACGAGCTTCTCAGATTCCCAATCCTCATGCCCCTTGCCATTCTCGCCGGGATAAGAGAAGTCAAACCACATAATATCAATCTTGCCATAGTTGGTGAGGAGCTCCGTCACCTGGTCGCGCATATACTTTGCGTAACGCTTCATATCGCGCCCCTTGTTAAGCTCTGCAATGACCTCGGGTGGACGATTGCGAAGAGGATGGCGATTATCAAGTGTGAAATCCTTGTGATACCAATCTATCAATGAGTAATAAAAACCGATATGGATGCCCTCCGCACGGAAAGCATCGACGACCTCACGAAGAAGGTCACGGCCTGCCGGTGTGTTCGGTGCCTTGTAATCGGTATATTTTGAATCCCAGAGGCAGAAGCCTTCATGATGCTTAGATGTGATGACAAGATACTTCATGCCAGCATCCTTGGCCATCTTGGCCCATTCCTTGGCATCAAAGAGATCAGGGTCGAAATTGTCAAAATATTTCTGGTAATCCTCGTTTGAGATATACTCGCGGTTCTTTACCCACTCATGGCGGGCAGCCATAGCATAAAGCCCCCAATGGATAAACATTCCGAATCGAGCATCGACAAACCAATCTGTACGATTAGCGACCTTCTTTGAAGCAACAGACTTCTTTGTAGCCATGAAAACCTCCCGCGCCTATTTCGGCACGACATTACAACTTTATAAAAACCAGCATCTGCCGAAGCGGCAGTACTGTCAGACAAACGATATTAAGATTTTACCAATTTTCAGACATTATTGTAAAGCGACAAACTCTTGAATCTGCGGCATGGCTTATTGACTGCAAAACGATAAAGTTTTATTATATTCAATTGTAAGTTAATCTTTTCTACTTTATTGAGGAGTTTTGCACCATGACAACACAACCGTTCATTAACGACAACTTTTTACTCCACGGTGAAACGGCAAGAACACTTTACCATTGCTATGCCAAGGATATGCCCATAATTGACTATCACTGCCACCTTCCCCCTGTTGAAGTGGCAGAAGACAAGCGCTGGGCAAATCTTGCAGATCTCTGGCTTGGAGGCGACCACTACAAATGGCGCGGAATGCGCTCCAACGGTGTTGACGAGCGCCTCATTACCGGCAACTCGACCCCAAGAGAAAAATTTCAGGCTTACGCTGAGTCGATGCCGAGATTTCTTCGTAACCCGCTCTTCGATTGGTCACATCTTGAGCTTGCACGCTACTTCGGCATCTACGATATCCTTTCACCTAAAACCGCCGACGCTATCTGGGAAAAGACTACCGAGCTTCTCGCATCACCAGGATATTCGGCCCGCGGTTTTATGGAGAGAAGTAATGTTCGCATCGTCTGCACGACTGACGACCCGACCGATACTCTTGAGCACCATAAGAAGGTGCGCGAGTCAGGCTTCGGTGTTAAGATATTCCCTGCATGGCGTCCTGACAAGGCTATGGCGATAGATCGTCCAGAATTTTGGAACAAGTGGCTTGACAACCTTGAAGCGGCAACCGACACCCCCTGCTGCGACTTTGACGATATGATCAACGCCCTCGCGATGCGCCATGCCTTCTTCCACGAAAACGGCTGCCGCCTCTCCGACTATGGCATTGAAACTGTACCCGATGTCGAAATGCCCTCTCCAACCGTTATGAACCAGATATTCCGCAAGGTTCGCACTGGCGGCAAGGCAACGCCTGAGGAAATCGATTTATTCCGTTTTGGCACGCTTGTTGAATGCGGTCACATGGACGCCGAGGCCGGCTGGACATGGCAGCTTCATTACGGCGCTCTTCGCAATGCCTGCTCTCGCGTTTTTGAATCTCTCGGTCCTGATACGGGAGTTGACTGCATCCACGATTTGCCGATTGCCAGAGGTCTTGCCCGATTGCTGGATATGCTCGACAGAGATGACAATTTGCCCCGCACCATCCTCTACACACTCAACCCTCGCGACAATTACCTGCTCGGCACTTTGATGGGCTGCTTCCAGCGCGGCCCCGACTGCGGCAAGATTCAATTCGGCTCGGGCTGGTGGTTCAACGACCAGAAGCACGGTATGCGTGACCAGCTCAATGCCCTCTCCGAGCTTGGTCTTCTCAGCCGCTTCGTCGGTATGCTCACCGATAGCCGCTCCTTCCTCAGCTATCCGCGCCATGAGTACTTCCGCCGCATTTTGTGCGATATGCTCGGCTCGGAAATTGACGCTGGCGACATCCCCAACGATGTCGAATGGGTCGGCGGCATTGTACGCGACATCTGCTACAACAACGCAGCAAGCTACTTCCACTTTGCCGAATAACAACTATGCCGTCAATGACAAAAAACATAGCAAAAGCACTTGCAGCTGCCGCTCTGATAGCGGCGGCTGCAGGTTGCGCAGTCTTTCAAAATAAAGACGGCTATGTCGTTAACGATTCGCAGCTTAATTGGATCATCGTAAAATACAAGCCCACAGACAAAACTCGTAAACCCTGTTATCTGAACATCATTGGTGTAGGGTCTGTCGAATTCAAGGAAGGCTTTTCCCCTCTGGTCTTCAACTCCTTCTCTCAAGATGTCGACCATCCGATGTGGGGCGATATCGAAGAAGAAAAGTTGGGGATTTCGCCCGATGACGCCCGTTGGATGATGCAGCTTTTTGTCGACTCAGGGCTCTTGAAGGAGCGAAAGCGACTGCAAAAGCTCTCCAAGAGTGAAAAAAAAGAGCCTAGCAACGGCATTGCTGTCTTTACCTCAAAAATCAACAATGAGCCATATCAGGTTGCAACTGGCAATCCTGAAATTATTGAAACGCTTGAAAAAATTATCCATTCAATAAAATCAACGCGGGGATTTCAGTAATGTTAATGAAATGCTGCAAATACTTCGTTTTTGCCATTGCCTTTACAACAATCGTTACAGCAGACATTTTTGCACAGACGGCTGCCGATGCGCATAGACCTCAACAAATGGCGGCATTGACGATTTCTTCACTGTCAAGTGTCAATGACGCGCTCTACTCGGGCTTGTCAGGCATCGGCTCTGTAGACTCAAAGGATGCAACCGACGATATACTTCAATGGCTCTTTATGGTTCCATCCCTTTCGTGCGCAGATAAGACACGCGAAGCGACTGTCTGCCTTCTGACTCCAAAAAATGCTTTTGACATACCGGACAAAGCGGCAGTATTGCCATTGGCTCCAATCGGAGGTGCATATCAGCTTGTAAGCGAACTCCGTCAGACATATAGCACGATAACCGGTACAAACCTACTCTTCTGCTCAAACCCAATCGACTCAAACAAGGTCTCAAATATATGTCTGTATTTAACAAAAAACACTGCCTTGATAGCCAATAATAAAGAAAGTCTCGTTTGGCTCGCCAGGCAATTTCGAAACAAATCCCTGCCCTCGATAAAACCCGTCCGTAACAGAGCCCCGATTGCGATAACCCTTGACGGCAAGCTTTGCCACGAGTTTTTAAGTATTTTAGTCCCATCCACTGATGTTGCATACGGACTTCCCTACTACTTAATGCTCCTCAAAGAAATTCTCTCTACGGTTGAATCGGCAGATATATCCATAGAACCCGATGCGATTGACTGGCGCATTGCGCTGCGCCTAAACTATCCAACCAAGGCAATGTCTGCCTTTGAAGGAAAAGCATCAGTAAAAAATTCCGCGCTGAATAATGAATTTCACATCTTCAGCCACTGCCAATCGGTAAGCTTTCTACCGCTCATTTTTGACATTTTACCGAATTCGATACTGAAAAAATTCAATTGCGGTATAAACTCAATCTATAATGCAGCCCACATCCTCCCTGCAATGCCGACTGCCGACAAAGAAATTAAGCCATATCTCACAGGCGAGAGAGCATCAGCCATTATAACATCAACTCATGACAATTTGCTCGGCAAAATAGAGATATTCCCTGTAAATGATACCGCAAAACTTGCAGAAACACTGAAAAAAATAAAATTCCCCGCAGACACAGTTAAAAGACAAGCCGACCGACAAGCTTATGGCACGACGATTTACAAATACACGATTAATGCAATAACAAGCGAAATCGACAGCAAAGGTTCATTTATCGCACACGCGCTTTCCATGCTCTATTCCCTTGAAAATATCGAATTTGCCATTTCCGGCTCAAATCTCTATGTAGCATCAGGCTCAAAGGGGCTCATAGACAATTGGCTCAAAAAAATCGGGTTTCCAAGAAAAGAAAGACGCCCGCTCGCATTTTCGCAGCAAACCCCAGGTGAGATTCCTTTAGGTGGAGGAATTCAAGATATCTCATCCCTTATTGACACATTGGCTAAATCTACAGATCAGCTTAAACCAATCTCAAAGGATCTGCCGCATCCTGGAAGCGGCATCCAATGGCAAATTTCAAGAAGCAAAAATTCCTTAGTCTTTGACATACTTGCGTCAAGCAGTGAAATTCTAGCTCTCAAGGTAATGTCGAATATCGACACCGAAAAAATCAGAAGCCTTATCCTTGAAAAGGCTTCTATGCAAAGATAATCATCCCGAGGGCCCGTCAAGTTTCCATTCCCTATCTGATTTTTACGCTGTTCTCGGCAGCACATTCCGTTATAGAGTAAAATATGATAAAATAATGTATATTGATGTCTTTAGGGTACCATTATGAAAAATAAACTTTTTTGCTTGCTGGCTTTTGCCTTATTTGCTCTTGTTGGATGTGTTACAACGCTTCCAAAGGGGACTCCCGTCTATGTCTATGTTGCAGAAAATGGCATAGTGACATTCCGCGGAGAGACAACCACGCCCAGCGAACTACCAAACCGTATGATCGCAATTGGAGTTAAGCCCGACACACACATAAATATCGTAGGTCAAGGTGAAGTCCCGATGAATCACCTCCGTACGATTGTCAAATTTTGCGGTGAGGCCGGTCTTCCAAATTGCACGATTCGTCTCGATAAGCCAAAAATTTCAATATTGACCGGTGCCGATGCAAAAAAAGCCATCAAACCGAAACAGCCCATAACACCAAAGCTAAAGCAGTAATTTGTGATGCTTTTCAATTCGTCAATAAAAAAGCTTAGGATTCTTGCCGCAACTCCGCTCTTGTTTGCGTCGGCCTTTATCTGTGCAGATGAAATTACGGTAATCGATTTAGCAACCCCGATCACTCATCTTCTTTCAGGCTCCAACACCGTTGCCGAAGCAGGCTTTCAAGAGATAATGGCAAACGAAGCCGTCGGAGCGGACAATACCGCAATTGCCCTTGCAGGCTTGGCGACCTGTGCTCAAAAAAAAGGCGACACCGATTCTGCGGTATCCCTGTACCGACGCGCCTCTCAATTAACGCCATCCACAAATGCGCTATGTGGAATCTATTTGGCATTGGCGGCAGACACCCTTCATCGATCCAAAAAATTCCTTGAAGCCGCTGACACATACCTAGAGGCCGCAAGGCTTACGCCATCAATAGCGGAGACTGCGACATATATGGCTGCAGACTCATATGAGCGTACCGACAATATCAAAAAGGCCGAAGAACTATATACATCGCTCCTTGAATCAAAGAAATCAAGAGCGATTGCCATATTACGCCTTGGTATGCTTTATGAACGCTCAAAGCGCTATTTCGACGCAGAAGCTACCTATAAGCTGCTAAGCCATTCAAAAAAAGCTCCACCATCTGAAATTGTCAGTAAAGTAACGGCGGGTCTTGCAAGAGTTCAGATTCAAAATAAAAGATATTCGAAGGTCTTAAAAACGCTAGACAATGCTCCACATGACCCATCGGGAGAGCTGTCATTTTACAAAATGCTTGCGCTATCGGGGCTCAATAAACGCGAAGAGGCTAGAGATATCGCCAAGTCTTACATTGACACTGGTTCCACCAATAGTCCATCTGGCGGCATCTTCCTCCCCGAAATACTTTTCTGGGATGCCGTAGACAAATATCTTTCGGGCGACTACAAACTCGCCAGGAAGAAGTTTATCTTTATCTGTCAATCCTATGAAAGCCATCGCATCGCTCAATGGGCAATGATGCTTGCAGGAGTCACCTCCTTCAAGTCCTGTGATTATAACCGGTCAGTCAAAGACTTTGCAAAATTTATAAATAAGCATCCGAATAGCGCACTGATTCCACAGGTAAAATTTTATCAGGCTAAAGCTTTGGCGAACCTATCGCGATTTGAAGATGCCGTTCTTGTCCTTGATGACTTGATAGGAAGATTTCACAATAACGGGTTCATTATTGAAGCGACTCTCTTGCGAGGAGACTGCCTCTTCGCCTCCTGCGGAGCGGCCAACAACTTCAGGCAAGCAGCCAACTCATACGCGTTAGCGTTGGCAAAGGCTAACATCTCAAGCGACATGACGGTACGGGCTTCAAGGGGGCTGGCGAGAAGTCTCTTTGAGGCTGGTGATTCATCAACCTCAAAGAAGGTCATCACACAATTTTCTAAGACTCATCCCAAAGAAGCCGAAATCCTCCATAAAGAAATCTTCGGGAATCAAACCAAATAGATGAGGAGCGAATAATTATGGACACAGTAGACATCAACATAATCCGAGAGGGTGGCCCGATCTTCATAATAATCCTGCTTTGCGGCATTAGTGCGCTTATCGTCTTTATAGGCCGCCTTATTTCGTTGCATCGTTCACGCATCCAATTTGCCGACTTTCTCAATGGCGTATTCAACATCTTGGAAAAGGGTAAATTCCGTGAAGGCTTAGCCATATGCGCTGAAGTTCCGGGTCCCATTTCAAAGCTGATGCACGCGGCCATTATGAATCGCCACAAGTCGCACAACGACCTCAGGCTTGTCCTTGAAAATATCGGCCGCGCGGAAATTGCCCGATTAGAGCGCAGATTGACGGTCATATCCACAATTGTCCAAGCCGCTCCGCTCTTAGGTCTTCTCGGTGGTCTTATCGGGATTCTTAACACAGTTTTGACGCTTCGCACACAGCTTCCGCTTGTGCAGACAATCGACCTGACGCAGGGTCTTCTTCAGGCGTTAATCAACGCAGTCGCAGGTCTAGGAGTCGCCATCCCGACATATATCATGTTTAACATATTGGTCGTACGCATTGACCGCATAGTCATCGATATGGAGCAGGCCTCTGCCGACATTCTTGCATTTATGGAACACCTCCCAATAGACTCATCATCCGACGACGCAGAGACTCCGGCAACCTCTGATGAAAAGCCCGAGGAGAATGGCAAATGATTGGGAAAAGTTCAAAAATATGGATTGGATGGCGTGAAAACCCAAACAGTCCGAGATATAATCTCCACCATGGAATCGGCGGAAAGCTACTCCAGATCGTGCCATGGCTTAATGCTGTTTTAATCATAGCACTTCTCGTATTCGTCACCAATCGCATTACCGTAGCACCTGGAATTAGGTTTGAACTTCCCCCTTCACCGGTCGAGGAAGCCATCTCCGACAATGCACCCAAGGCGATATTGCTAAATGCTACAGAAGGAGAACAGGCGATACTCTTCTACGATGATATTCGTTATCGCCTCACCTCGCAAGCTGAATGCGACTGCCTTTCCGCGGCAATTACCCGTTCCGTTGAAAAGAATAGATGGACTTCACTTATTCTCTACGCAGACAAATATGTACATCATCAGGATGTAATGAAGTTTGTGGCAATCGCACGCAAAGCCGGAGCTAAAGAGATACTCATTGCAACAGATTCGGAAAACTAGAATGACAGCCAAGGTAAAACCGCAATCAAAGGAATCCTACTCGCATTGGACGGTAATTGCGACATTTTGCGTTATCGTTGCAATCATCGTCTCCTTTCCTTGCATACCTGACAAGCCGTCACCGAAGCCTATACCCGAGCCCACGGCCTCCTTCGGCATAATCCAGCTCAACCGAGAAGAGCTGCTCCCACCTCCGATAATGCGGCAAACAGTTGACATTCCAAAGACTAAACTCGAAAATCTCATTCCCGAAAATCCGAAATTACCGAACGACCTCCCCTATCAGTCAGCTGACGAACTCTTTTTGAAAACCCTGCGCGCGATTACATCAAACGCGGCAACAAACTCCCCATCTAACAACAACCCAAAGGAGAACTCCAACTAATGAAAACACTTCCTAAAATCACAATTGGCGTTGGTGACCGTTTCGGTCTCGAAGGCGAAGCCCAGCTCAAGGCCGTAATGAAGATTCAAGAGCTCGGCATTGACGCTGCCCCCGTTTGGAACAAATCATTCCGCGAACACTCGCTCGTCGGCACAAAGCCGGAGGATGTCCGCATAGAGGCTGACGCCGCTGTCAAAGCGCTTGGCTGGACAAACCCCTACTTTGTCGATGCCGACCACATTCGTCTGGCCAATGTCGACGCCTTCGCTCAAGCATCGGACTTCTTCACAATTGATGTCGCCGATTCAATCGGTCAGCCAGTTCCACAAGAAGAGTGTGAAAACTTTGCAATCCGCCATGCCGATTTGGTTGGCGAACTCAAAATTGAAGGTCTTGATACACCTGTTAAGATCACGACAGAAATGCTTCTCAATGCCGCGGCAAAATATCTCGGTGCGGTTAAAGACGCCGCAGCAGTCTACAAGCGCGTCCTTGAGCTTCGCGGCAAGGATGACTTCTCGACCGAAATCTCAATGGATGAGACAACCTCGCCGCAGACCCCTGCAGAGCTTCTTGCCATCCTCGCAGCTGTTGCCGACGAGCAAATTCCAATTCAGACTATCGCACCTAAATTCTCCGGTGAATTCCACAAGGGTGTCGACTATGTCGGCGATCCCAAACTCTTCGCCGCTGAATTTGATGCCGATGTCGCCATCGTGAAATTCGCCATTGCAAAGTGGAACTTCCCTGCAACACTCAAGCTCTCCGTACACTCAGGAAGCGACAAGTTTGCAATCTACCCCGCCATCGCAAAAACCATCCGCAAGCACAACACCGGCGTCCATATTAAGACGGCAGGCACGACATGGCTCGAAGAAGTCGCCGGTCTCGCGGCCTCAGGCGACGCAGGACTTGCAGTTGCAAAGAAAATCTGCTTGCAGGCACTTCCAAAGATTGATGAACTCATAGCTCCCTACGCTACCGTTCTCTCAATCGACAAGTCACGCTTGCCCTCTGCCGAAGAGATAGCCTCATGGGATTCCGACACCTTCGTCGGCAAACTCGTCCACGAAGAAGATGCCCCGCTCTACAATCCCGACTTCCGTCAGTTTGTACACATCTCCTACAGCATTGCTGCCGCAATGGGCGACGAGTACATCAATGCGATCAAGGCCAATCGCGAAAAGGTAGGCGAGTTTGTAACCTACAACCTCTTCGAGCGTCACCTCAAGCGCCTTGCGCTCTAATACCATTACAGCCAAAGTGCTATGAACAAACTCCGAAACATCTTTGGCGCAACCGTAGCTGTAGCAAAAACTACAGCTACGGAGCTTCTAGGGCAACCCGTGATAATGCTGCTCATCTTATGCGGCATTTTACTCATTGCCATGGTTCCGCTGCTCCACTTTCATGAATTCGGAGAAGCCGGTAGGCTATGTCGCGACAGCGCGTTAGCCTACCAGCTCGTCATAGGCACGCTAATTGCGGTAGTTGCCTCATCGTCGTCGATTCACTCCGAAATCACAAATGGCACCGCACTGGCGGCACTTGGCAAGCCAGTCTCCCGGGAAGCCTTTCTCTGTGGCAAATGGTTGGGAGTCATCTCCGTCACAACACGCTTTTGGTTCTGCACCCTTGCAACCGAAATGGTAGCTTGGCGTATCTCCCCTCGCTTCGTCGATTTAGGCGAAAAAGGAATGGGAATGATAACCGACTCCATCACTCAAAGCCTGCTACTCTTAGTACCGCCGCTGGCACTTGCGGTTTCGGGAATCCTTCATAATCGCAAAGGATATAGATTTTGCAAAACAACGGTAACGGCAGCGACAATCGCCACCTTCTCTCTTCTCCTGATTTGCACACTCTTCACCAATCGCTGGCTATATAGTCCCAAATTTGCAAATGTAGACATTGCGGTAATCCCCGTATCAATACTTATTCTCTTGGCACTAATGACTTACAGCGCCATAGCTTCAGCTCTTTCAACCAGGCTAAACACTGCCCCCGTTCTCATCATAAGCCTTATTCTTTTAGCGCTAGGGCTATCCTATGACAGCATATCCGTCCATCTTCCGACATACCTGACACTACCCATTCCAAACCTCCAATCCTTCTGGATGTGCGATGCCGTAGCAAACGGGCAAAGCCTTCCCGACAATTACCTCTTATTTGCATTACTCTACACAGTCTCATGCATTGGAGCTGCGCTAGGTATCGGCATCTTACTCTTTAGAGACCGCGACATAGGTTAAGTTAAATATGGAAACGCAATCTGATTTCTCAATTCGGCTAAATGAAGTGCAAAATCGCGTACAAGCCGCCTGCCAACGCTCAAACCGCTCACTCGACGATGTTGAAATTATTGCCGTCACAAAGACACACGGCCCTGAAGTCGTCCGCGACGCGTGGGAATGTGGCCTACGCATTATGGGCGAAAATCGCGTACAAGAAGCAGCCGCAAAGATGCCCCAATGCGTTTCAGGTCCCGACTGGCACCTAATCGGACACCTTCAAAAAAACAAAATACGCCCTGCCCTGCAGCTTTTTTCTATGCTCCATTCTGTAGACTCGCTAGAGCTACTTACAAACATCGGCCGCATCGCAGAAGAGACAAGTCTCTCCCCCTCGATTCTCCTCGAAGTAAATGTATCAGGAGAATCAAGCAAATTCGGATTACGGCCGCAAAATGTGCAAGAGGTGATTGAAAAAGCCCTCTCCATGCGCCACATAACCCTTGAAGGCTTTATGACAATGGCGCCATTCTCAACAAATCCTGAAGACTCAAGACCTCACTTTGCCCGTCTAAGAGAGCTTAGGGATAAAATGGAAGCCGAATTCAACGCCTCCTTCCCACGCCTCTCAATGGGCATGAGCGGCGACTATGAAGTCGCAATCGAAGAAGGGGCCACCTATGTACGCATAGGCACCGCCCTCTTCGGCGACCGGCCAAAATGGAAGCCGCAATCCGCAACCGAGAACTGCGACGAAGTAATCTACACACTCGATTAAGCAAAGGCTCAAAATGGAAGGCAGCAAAAAATATATAGATGGCGAAATAGAACAAACCGTAGGTGAAGAAATCGCCAACTCGATAACGCATGGCGTAGGGCTGCTTCTAAGCATCGCCGCATTAACGATAAGTGTAGTCTTTGCGGCAATCCATTGCCATGCCAAAGTCGTGACAGCCGTTTCAATATACGGCGCGACGATGTGCATACTCTACTTCTCCTCAACGCTCTTCCATGCCTTTCCCCAAGGCTCAAAGGCCAAACGCGTCTTTCATATCCTCGACCATTGCTCAATTTACCTCCTGATTGCAGGTACCTACACCCCAATAATGCTTGGTCCCACAAACGCAGCCTGGGGCTGGTCGCTCTTTGGCGTAATATGGGGGCTTGCGCTTATCGGAATAATCCTCAAAGCCTTCTTCACAGGACGCTTCAAGCTCGTATCGACCTTGGCTTATTTAGCGATGGGCTGGCTCGTCATCATAGCGCTAAAGCCCATTTGGCAAGGAATCGGTCCAAAAGGCTTTCTCTGGCTTGCGCTAGGTGGCATATCATATTCACTAGGCTGCATCTTCTACCTCAATCGACGGATGAAATTCGCCCACATGATTTGGCATCTCTTTGTACTGGCAGGAACGATATGCCATTTCTTCGGCATACTATTCCATGTAATTTTGGCAAAACAATAAACCGAAATGGCAGAAGCATCGCCAAAAAAAATAGTCGGACGCCTCGCCCCCAGCCCCACGGGTGCACTCCATTTAGGCAATGCCCGAACCTTTATGATCGCATGGTTGAATGTCCGCAGTCAGGGAGGAAAACTCGTCCTGCGAATGGAAGATCTCGACCACCCAAAAAACAAAGCCGGAGCAGACAGGCAAGCACTTGAAGATTTACGATGGTTAGGCTTCGATTGGGATGAAGGACCAGATATCGGCGGCGCAAACGGCCCATATGTCCAAACCCGCCGCATTGAAATCTACCGCCAAGCTATCACAAAGCTTTCAGAGTGCGGACTCGCCTACCCGTGCATCTGCACAAGGCGTGACATAGATGCAGGACAGTCAGCCCCACACGAAGGTGAAATGCTACACTATAAAGGCACCTGCAGAAACCGCTTCAAAACCTATTCAGAAGCCCTCCTCGCAGCCAATGGAAGACTTCCCGCCTGGCGATTTAACACTGGGACCTCAGCGCCAATCCAAATAAATGACCTCTTCGCAGGCAAATACGAACAAGATGTTGCAAAATATTGCGGCGACTTCGTACTAGCCCGCGATGCAGATGGAGCCGGCTATATGCTGGCGTCAGTCCTTGATGACGCTGCAATGGGAATTACAGAAATCGTCAGAGGAGATGACCTCCTGCCGGCGACACCGGCACAGATACTCATAGCCAATGCACTAAAACTGCCGATACCAAGCTACATCCATGTCCCGCTCGTAGTCGGCGCGGATGGCAAACGGCTCGCCAAACGCCATGGAGACACCAAGATATCGACATACCGCGAAGCGGGAGTAAAGCCCGAACAGATTATAGGCGCTCTGGCGGCATCCTGCGGCTGGGCCGATGAAGATGAGCAAATCTCATTAAACGCGCTGCTGCCGCGCTATAATTTACATACAATCCCACATAGACCATTCGTATGGGAGAGAGAACTGAATTAAAATCAGTCAACAGTCACCATATGATCCATAGGGCCGCTACCCTGCCCCAAATCAAGCATCGCCGACAAAGCCTTAGAAATATAAGCCTTAGCCCTTGATACAGCATCAGCCAGGCTATAACCCTTAGCCAAATTTGAAGCTATAGCACTTGACAGAGTACAACCCGTACCATGAGTATTGGGATTATCAATTCGCTCGCCATAGAACCAATGGATTGCGCCATCAGAATAAAGAAGATCGTTTGCATCGTTTAGATTATGGCCGCCCTTGCACAAAACGGCGCAACCATAGCGACTAGCGATAACTGAGGCAGCCTCAACCATATCATCGGCAGATTTGATCGAAATCTCCGACAAAACCTCAGCCTCCGGAATATTTGGAGTCAGAACTGTAGCCAAAGGGAGCAAACGCGACTTCAAAACCTCAATAGCCTCTTCACTGATCAAACGCGCTCCGCTCGTCGCAACCATAACAGGATCGACAACAACATTTCTAGCGTTGTAAAACCTCAAACGCTCGGCAATCACCTCAACAAGACTAGCCGATGAAACCATGCCGATTTTAACGGCGTCGGGTGGAATATCGGTAAAGACCGCATCAATCTGCTTCTTAAGAAAATCCGGCTCGACCTCCATAATAGCCGATACGCCCAAAGTATTCTGAGCTGTCAACGCCGTAATTGCAGTCATGGCAAATACGCCATTGACAGTCATAGTCTTAAGATCGGCTTGAATACCGGCACCTCCGCTAGAATCACTTCCGGCAATCGCAAGAGCAGTTTTCTTTTTCATTTTATCATCCCAAAATTACACTCTAAAGAAGTTCAAAACGCGCCCCATCAGATAAGACCTCCGGAGTCATAAGCGACACGGCATCAATAAGACGATTACCGTAAGTAGAATTTCCATCACCCTCAGCCATCCTCGAATCTGCAATCTCACCGGCCAACCCCATCGTGCATAAAGCCGCCAATGCAGCAACTAACGGCCGCTCCCTGTTAGCCGCAAGAAAAGCAGTCATCAGCCCCGACAATTGACAACCCGAGCCCGTAATAGTCCCCATACGCCATGAACCATTATGGACGGCATAGCAAGATTCTCCATCAGAAACAAGGTCTATTGCTCCAGTAATCGCCACGACAACACCATGCTTCAGCGCAAAAGCTTTGGCAAAATCAACTTTAAGCTTAAGATTGTCGGTAGTGACAAGATCATCGGCATTGGCATCCACACCCCTGGCAGAACCGCTACCGTCCGCAAGCGCTGTAATCTCAGAAATATTTCCCCTAATAACGGTAATAGGATAATCCCTCATAAGCCCCTTAGCCGTTTCTGTACGAAGACGAGATGCGCCGGCCCCTACAGGATCGAGCAAAATCGGATTTCCCCTCCTTGAAGCCCCCTCAGCGGCAATCCTCATAGCCTCAATAGATCTCTTATTAAGAGTACCGATATTGATATTCAGGCCACCGCAAATCAATGCCAAGTCGGCGACATCCTCGGGCTCGTCCGACATAATCGGACTGCCGCCACAGGCGATTATAATATTCGCGACATCGTGGACGGTAACATAGTTGGTGATATTATGAACAAGAGGAATTGAAGAGCGGACAGCCCCCAAAGCCTCACCAAGCATATCAGATGAAAGAGCCATTATTTCACCTCCTTAAGTCCATAAAAACGGGAAGGCAGAAGCCCTTTGGCAAAAGCAATAATTCCTGCCGCAAACATTGACGGCAGCGCAGCGCCCAAAATAAAATTAAACTGCAGCGACAAATGGTAGACAATCAGGCCCAAAAACCATGCAGAAACATTAAATAAACTTCCCACTCGGGATGACGACCTGCGCCCCAAAACAAACCAATCAACAAGAAGAACTGCCACCATTGGGGCAAATATCGAAGCAATCATATAAAGAAAATCGATATATCTCTCCATACCGACATAAATAGCAATAATTACCCCAAGAAGACAGACAGCGACAGCAACACCCCTTGGCGGAATACGCCCATTCATACTGCGCGCACTCTCACCGGCCGAATAAGCATCAAGAAAAGTAGTAGTCACCGTTGAAAAAACTACGACAAGAATACCAACGACACCAACACCAGCCTTAAGTATCGACTCCGCAAAACCGGCTCCATCATAAAAATATGCGACCCCGAGACCAATCAAATACATCCAGATCGACACGAACGAATAAACAACAGCCGATGACACAGATGACGCCAAAGGACGCTCTGCATCCTTAGTGTAATCTGCAATCAACGGCAGCCAGGAAAGAGGCATGGCAATAGAAAGCTCAAGAGCCGATAAAAAAGCCCTTGAAGAATCAAAAGCTGCATCAGATGATGTAATAACCTCATCACAGGTGAAACCGAAAAGTTTAAAACACAAAAAAACAGTCAACGCAAAAAGGCCAGAAAGGGCAACGGTATTTATTCTTGACAAATCCCTCAAACCTATAAAAATCCACAAAATCACCAAAATTCCAATACAGGCCACCAAAAGATTAAAAGAAAGAGACGGCAATAAAACAGCAACGGCGGCAGCTCCCGATGCCAGCATAACAGCCGTCCACCCCACAAGCTGAATAAGATTTGCAAAGGCAAAGAAACCGGCACCAAATACACCAAAAGGGACCTTAACACAATTCATCGCCGATTGTCGAGCTCTGGCACCAATCAAACCGGCAAGGAAAAGAAGAACGCCGCCTATAATATGCCCCAAAACAATTGCAGTAAAAACTGAAAATAGATTTCCTTTGGCATATACCGCCAATTGAGAACCAGTCTCAATCTCAGCAATAGAAACTGCTGCGCCAAACCAAATCAATCCGTTCTGAAAAACAGATGTACCGTTACCTTTAGTATTCATAATTATTATCCCTACATTGGAATTACCCACATCAGGTTCAAAGGGTCGGAGTACCACACTCCCTCTCAGCCTGCCTAAGCAAGCTCCCCATAAAACACTACAATTTTATCACTACACCCCACCACTGTCAAATTCACACCAAAATAATCTCATTTTGCCCCCACACGGAATATCTTTCTTCACTTTTTTTACAGGATTAACAGGAATAAACATGATTACGAAATAGAACTTTGAGTCTCCGTGATGAATTTAACACAAAGGCACAAGTGAGAATTAGCTAAAAAGAAGGCAAAGGGAGACCCATATTGTGAGATAAAGAGCTAAGGCGTGCAAACAATTTCTTGTCTGCACGCAAAGCCTCAAAATTATTTCAAAAGTGTTGCTCTTATAAAGAATGAATCTGGCGAATCTTTAGGTAAAATCTTGAATTTAACATTACCATTAACTGGTTCAGCAAGCTTAATTTCAACATTTTCGCTTGAGAAGTTCTCATCACTACCAAGTGTTGCTGTGCCTTCAATTTTGAAGAGCTTCTTCAGATTTTCTTCCACTGCGCCATCACCAACATCAATTTGATTGATGTTTACAGTAAACTCAAATGCTCCATCAGTTTCAACAAGATCTAAAGATGCGATTGAAACATCGCCCTCAACTGGTTCATTAGCAATTAGCCGTGACTGGTCAAGAGCAAATGACATCCAAGCTATAGAAGAATCCATTACAGCCTCAACGCCTGCCACTCCTTCCCCACTTGGAGATTTTACTGAAATAGCCCATTCCTTATACTTAGAATACATCTCTACGCTTGTAATATTCTTAGCGAGATTCGTATCAACTGAACCACCCAAAGCATTTGCTACATCCTCAACCGTCGCATTAGCATCAAGTACTGGGTATAAATCATCAACTGTTGCATACTCAATTGGATAGCCGAGCCAAGTTTCTGGCAATTCCGTTGAGGTATAATCTCCATTCCAGCCCTTAGTGCCATTCTTAACCTTGATTGTAAAATCATCGGCACAATTAGAAAAAATATCATTTCCTACATTCCCTGGTGCATCTCCAAGGAAAATTGCTAATTTCAAGTTAACACATTGATAAAACGCAGAAGAGCCAATGTGTGTAACACCATCTGGTATTGTTATGCTTGTTAGACCACTGCAATTATAAAACGCATTATCGCCAATGCTCGTTACGCTATTCGGTATCGTTATGCTAGTAAGACCACTGCAATTATAAAACGCATGCTCTCCAATGCTAGTTACGCTATCTGGTATCGTGACGCTTGTAAGACTACTGCAACCAGGAAATGCATAATCGTCAATGCTAGTCACACTATCTGGTATCGTGACGCTCGTAAGACCGCTGCAACCAGAAAATGCAGCAAAGCCGATATTTGTTACACTATTGGGAATTGTAATATTTGTAAGACCGGCACAATCTAAAAAAGCAGAATTATGTATGCTTATTACTGGACAATCGCTAAGTTGTGATGGAATGGTAATTGAACCCATAGTGTTACTAGATATAGCAGAGGTCCAACCATTTCCTCCATAAATTTCAGTTTTTCCAGCATTTACAAAATATTTCCATTCAATGCCATCAACCATTTCCGTCATTATAATTGGACCTTCTTCCACATTTACAGATGCCTTTCCTAATGAGTAGTTAGCACCAAAAATACTAGATGATACTGTTGAATCAAGATACTTATCCCATCCATCTGCATTTTGATAAAATTCAATCTTTAAATCTTCATGGCAGTCTTCAAATATATTGGAACCCATTTCCATTTTAGGTGCATCACCCCAGAAAAATACATTCGTTAGATTAGAACACTTATAAAACGCGTACCCTCCAATGCTCGTTACGCCTTCACATATCGTAACGCTTTTAAGACCACTGCAACCTCTAAACGCTTCATATCCAATGCTCTCCACGCTGTATGGTATTGTTATGCTTGTAAGACCTCTGCAACCTTTAAACGCATAATTGCCAATAATTTCAACACTAGGGGGGATATCAAATTTATAAAAGCTACCAAGATTCTCACAACAACAAAAAGCATAATCACCAATTTTTTCTACTTTATCATGTAACATGATGTGAGTAAGTTTGCAACGCCCAATAAATGCAGATTCGCCTATGGTCGTTACCGTATCAGGCACAAGAACACGACCATTTACACCTTCAATTAGTGTTTTACCATTCTTCGACAATAGCATAGAACTATAATAATCAGATTTATAGTAACTATTATTAGATGAAACCCAAATTGATTTAAGTTCTTTGCAGAAACCAAACGCTGCAACACCAATATTTTTTACTCCACTACCTATAACAGCTTTTTTAAGACTTATGCAACCAGCAAACGCCTCTTTTCCAATGCTCGTTACGCTATCAGGAATTTCTATATCTGTAAGACCGCTGCAACCCCAAAACGCACCATCTCCAATGCTCGTCACGCTATCTGGTATCGTTATGCTCGTAAAACCACTGCAATCTCTAAACGCTTCATCTCCAATGCTCGTCACGCCATAAGCAATACTTACACTTTCTATTGATTTATACGATAATGGAAAAAAATCTTTCATTCTTTTGTCGCATATACTCTGACATACCATCACTTTTTTAATACTTTCACAACCATCACACACTAGAATATCAACACTTGTTGAGCTATTATTGATATAAACCTCGGACAACTGAAGACAATCTGCAAATGCCCGAATTCTGATGTGTGTCACGTTATTTGGTAATATTGCGGATTTAAGATTAGGGCAAAATCTAAATGCTTCTTTGCCTATACTCAACTTAATACTAGAGAATCCGACACTTAATCTTTTTAGACTATTGCAACCATAAAATGCAAAATCGTTGATGCTCGTTGTTCCGTCTGTTTCTAAATCATCGACTAGATAAACTCCACCCAAAAATCCAATTTCATATAAGTCCCCTCCATTACATAATGGATTTGAATCAGCATTATGAAATAATATACTACACCAAGCATTGATGTTCGTAATGTAAACTTTTTTTAGACCAATGCAATCTTGAAACGCATTCTCACCAATACTCGTAATGCTATCAGGAATTTCTATGCTTGTAATACTACTACGTTTAAATGCATCAGCACCAATACTTGTAACTTTATAAGTTCTTTCCCCATACCCAAAGCGTTCAACCGTTACTGTTGTTGGAATGATTACAGGTTCCGCACCACCTGAATAGCCTATAACGGTTGCTTCCATGGTTGCATCATTGTAAGAATATACTAATGGGTCTATTTCATCCATTATCAAACCATTCCATTTTCCATTACTATCAATCTTAGGCAGCCATGATGATTGATACCCTTTTCGGTAATGCCCTCTTGCTCCGGTAGCAATTCTAGAAAAAGCACCACCTTCTACTTCAGGGGGAATTCCCATAAAATAGACATCAGACAGTGATGAACAACGATAAAACGCACTCTTGACAATGCTCGTTACGCTATTACCTATAGTTATACTTGTAAGACCGCTGCAATACCTAAACGCAGACTCGCCAATTCTCGTTACGCTATCTGGAATTATTACACTTGGAAGACTGCTACAACCTTCAAACGTAAAAGAGTCAATGCTCGTTACACTATCTGGTATCGTTATGCTTGTAAGATTATTGCACCCCTTAAACGCAGCATATCCAATGCTCGTGACGCTATCGGGTATCGTTACGCTCGTAAGGCCACTGCAACCATAAAACACACCAACACCTAAAGTAACAAGTTTTTCTCCTGGAATAACCTTTTTTAGACCATAACAATAATAAAATACATAACTACCTATGCTTTCAATATTAGGAAGATTTAATACTCCATCTTCTGAAAAATTTAACTTATAACATTCTTCAAACGCACTATAATCGATAGATATTATTTTTGAAAAGTCAATATCTATTGTTGTTAAATTTGAGCATCCATTAAATAAACGATAAGGAATACTTGTCAATTTATCTAATCCATCAACTTTCTCCAAATTGGAGCAACCATAAAACGCACAAGTACCAATGCTCTTTAAATTTGAGAATCCCGTCACTGATTTTAATGACGAACATTTATAAAACAAATCTTTAGGGATACTTGTTATACCATCTCCAAAATGTACATATTGTAAATTTGAACAACCAGCAAACATATATTCACGACCTGAAAGAGGGAAAATAGATCCACTTATACTAACAACGCCATCACCAAATTTCAAAACATTTAAATTGGAGCAACATCTAAAAACACCAAAACTAATATGCAAATTTGTTCCATTTATCTCTGCTTCTACAAGACCTCTGCAATAATAAAACGCACCATCTTTTAAAGTAACAAGTTTTTCTCCAGTAATAACCTTTTTTAGACCATCACAACGAGAATATGCATTATTACCTATGCTTTCTATATTAGGAAGATTTAATACTCCATCTTCTGAAAAATTCAACTTATCACATCCATAAAACGCACTCGAACCGATAGATATTATTTTTGAAAAGTCAATATCTATTGTTGTTAAATTTGAGCATTCATAAAATAAAGACGAAGGAATACTTGTCAATTTATCTAACCCATCAACTTTCTCCAAATTGGAGCAACGAAAAAAAGCAGAATCGTCAATGCTCGTCACACTATCAGGAATTACAATACTTGTTAAACCACAATTACGAAACGCACTATATCCAATGCTCGTCACTGCATAAGTTTTTGTAACATAAATATAATCACCATCATCATCTTTTTTACCAGTATTTACTCTACGGGAAACTTTTGATGGAATGATTACATCTTCCGCACCACCTGAATAATCTTCGACACTTGCCGTCATAGCCGAGCCATTGTAAGAATAAGACAAGGTATATGCTAATGCGTTAAATGAAGCAATGTACAGTGCCGATGCTATTATAAAAATTTTCTTTTTCATACTATCCCTTTTGTGCATTTATTGGACACGAAGCGTCTTGCACAAAAAAAGAGCGTGGCGTGCCTTAAAATCCAAATTTTACTTGAGGCACGACCAAGCGCCCACCTAAAAATATGAATAAAAGACACGTCACGCGGAATAGCCCACGCAACGCATCTTACATATCGAGCTTTTAGGTTGAAGAATTGGTCGTTTTCAAGTAAAGCCAAATACGCAAGATTGCGTACGCTTGCAGGTTAGGTTTCCCACCCTACATCCTTCTCGCTCCAGGATTCACCCGTGGAGAGCCCAGCCGTCTTGATACCACGACCAGTATGATAATTTATTCTACACCTTAATATAACCAAAGTCAAACTTTATACGCTAATTAAGACACTTTTAAAAAACTTTCTTAAGAGCTTTTAGGGGACACTCCTTTCTATTTCCCTTCACAATATCCTAATAACAAACATTTTAGATTTTTCACACACTCAAAATGAGATTACGGTGCGGAACAAAATCTCACAAACTCTCAGCGGCTCTGCGTTATCTGCGGTAAAATTTTTACTACGACTTAAAAAAAACTCTCTGCGCCTCTGCGGCTCTGCGTGAGGACTTTTAACAACGACTTTTAAAATTCTCTGCGTCTTTGCGCCTCTGCGATAAAAATTTTTACTACTACTATTTACTACAAATTCTCTGTGCCTCTGTGATGATTCGCGGATTGAGTTTTTGACAGGATTAACAAGATTAACAAGATTAGGATTCGGTTTCTAGTTTTTAGATTGGAAACAACCTAGACAACTGGTAAAAACAACTTTTAAGAGGTGCGCGGGCTAACATGCCCGCGCTCATCTACTTCAGTGTGATCTTCAAATATAATTGCTTTCAACAATGAGAAAAATTGGCTCGGGCGAGTTAGCCCGTGCCCCAAAGGTAAGTTGTTTCAAATAAGTTGTTTCCAATTAATAAAGTTGATTAGACTTGATATACCAAAATCTTGGCTCAATAACTTCCCATAGCTCAAGCAAAGTTTGCAAGTAGGAGCAGTTTGATAGTTTGCGAGTTTGACAGTTTTTTTCACGCGGCGAAACTCCTCAACTCCCAATCTCCTCTTCTCCCGGAAGTTAAAGCAATCAACCTTTAAGTGTCACACTGTTACACTTGACACAATAGCAAAACCTCACTATACTAACACAATAAATAGTCGGTATCACAATTTCTCTGCGTCTTTGCGGCTCTGCTCCTCTGCGATAAAACTTTCATTTATATGGGGACAGTCCTTATCAATTCACTTCGCATTATCCTAATAACAAACATTCTAGATTTTTCACACCCAAAAAATGAGATTACGGTGCGGAACAAATTTTCTACAAAAATCTCTGCTCCTCTGCGGCTCTGCATTCTCTGCGATAAAAATTTCACTTTTATAGGGACAATCCTCTTTGATTCCGCTTCGAAATATCTTAATAATAAACATTCTAATTTTTCTACACACCCAAAATAAGATTACGGTGCGGAACAAAATCTCACAATTTTCTCTGCGGCTCTGCGTGAGGACTTTTAACTACGACTTTTACAATATCTCTGTAACTCTGTGATGATTCGCGGATTGAGTTTTTGACAGGATTAACAAGATTAAACAGGATTACGAAATGGGACTTTGTGTCTCTGCGCCTCTATGTTAAAATCAAAACAGCCGTTCGCATTTTGTTCCGCACCATAATCTCATTTTAACCTCCAAACGACCAACTATCATAATATCTGTGTACTTCGCAAAAGGCACAAAAAACTTAACCTAAAAACTACAAAAATTATTCATTCTTCATTATTACCTATTACCTATTACCTAACTTCCCATAGCTTAAGCAAAGTTTGCAAGTAGAATCAGTTTGATAGTTTGCGAGTTTGACAGTTTTTTCACGCGGCAAAACTCCCAATCTCCAAAACT
>JAZUMF010000101.1:0-1929 GCA_045603485.1 Kiritimatiellia bacterium
AGACAATAGCTTTGAGTCAAGATTTTGGTATATCGAGTCTAATGGTCTTTATTAATTGGAAACAACTTATTTGAAACAACTTACCTTTGACGCACGGGCTAACTCGCCCGTGCCCATTTTTCTCATTGTTGAAAGCAATTAGAACAAAAATTTAAGACCACACTGAAGTAGATGAGCGCGGGCATGTTAGCCCGCGCACCTATTAAAAGTTGTTTTTACCAGTTGTCTAGGTTGTTTCCAATCTTAAAACTTTTAAGGGGACAGTCCTTCTCGTTTACCCATTGGGTGAAACGCAAAACCGAGGCGAAGCCCTCAATTTTATTGCGTCAAACGGAGATTTTATGCTTCCAACTGCCGAATTTAGATTTATTGCCGTTCGATGCCAGTATCTTCATTTTCCCGACCAAGCCCTTAATCAAAAAGGTCTGAATGAGTGCCGGTTCTCAGGAAAATTATGGCGGTAGGATTCTCCTTGTAGATTAGAACCCAGTCTCCACTTATGTGGCAGTCCGTATAGCCGACATAGTTTCCCGAAAGAGGATGTGGACGGGCCGCTTCTGGCAAGGGCTGTTCGGCAAGAAGTTTGTTGGCTATGTCCTTGTATTTCTCCATGTCGTAGCCTCGCCTCTTGCAAAGGTCTATGTCCCGTTTGAATTGCCGGGTGAATATGGGCGTTTTCATTTAGATGCCCAGTTGGTTGAACATGTCCTCGGCGTTCTTGCAGACGGTCAATCCATCGCCATTCTCTGTTTCCTCTATGGATTTCCGTGTAACTGCATTTGGCGTCGGAAGAGAGACCTCAAATGGAAGACCTCCATGAAGTTCAATCTGACGGTAGAAAATCGTTATGGCCTGTGAAGCGTTAAGCCCCAGAGATTCCAGAATGGCCTCCGCCGAATTTTTCAGTCTTGGCGAAATCCTTGCCCTAATTGTCTCAGTCTTTACCATAAATCCTCCATTGCGGGTACAATGATACCACAATGACGCCAAAAAGTAAACGAAAATCACGGAATAGAGGAAAGATGTAGCTACTTCTAGTCTCTGGAGCGGTCTTTATTTGGAAAGAATGTCGTAGTTCAAAAAAACCGCGGCCATAAAGCCGAGGAGCATTTTACTGATTATGGTCTATGGATATGATGCAACCATTCTATACCATTGAAGAAATTGACAATTGCAAGCATGCCTATATACAACCAATGAATATGACAAAGATGTATAAGTTTATGAATCGCTTTGGTGTCAAAAAACCACGCAGAATAGCCTACCGCCAAGCGGTCATTGAAGGCTGGGCGCCGCCACCGACGAATGACTATCAAAAGGTAGTTTGGCAAGAAGCCAAGGCTTGGCTCGAAACAAACAAAACCAAGCGAGCCACAGCCCCATTACGAAAATAGCCTTACTTCTTTTCAGCTTCCATATCTGCCTTAACCTTATCCCACACCGCTCTTTGGATGTCGTTGGTGGGAGCAGGTGCCCAGCCCTCCTTGACGGCTTGGAGATAAGTTGCACGGCGTTTTTTAGCCAGTTTTAAGTTTGTTGCAGCTTTATAAGTCATCATCAAACCATCTTGGGTCAATATATCACTTTGAGTTGAAAATATAGCCAACAATGCCTGATAAAGACGGGCATTTGTCACTTCTTGGTTTTCTCCGCATGGTACAAATGCTATTTTCTTGTCAAGATTAAGAATAAACTCGGCATTGTCTGTCAATACAAGTTGAATAGACGCATTATCAGGTTTGGAATTGAGTAAAGTTACAAAATGTAATTTTCGCTCTACATCTTGCTTAAAGTTTAATAACTTATCGTCTTTCTTTTCTCGATTATCAATAAGTGAAATGATTGTCTCATTAGTGGCAATAGGTTTGTCAACTACCCCACCTCTAGTCTTTAGTAATGCAACTCTATCTTTGTTGTTTTGCTCAGCGA
>JAZUMF010000102.1:0-54025 GCA_045603485.1 Kiritimatiellia bacterium
CAATTAACTATGATAGCCTGGCTATTACATTTGCTACAGACTTGAACTTGCAAGTTCAAGTCTGTAGCAAATGTAATAGCCAGGCTATCATAGTTAATTGCTTGCCGTGAGGCTTATTTTCTATGATTCTGTCGTAGAAAATAGGTGGCGATATCGCAATCTACGGTAACAACTCTACAAAGACCGACTCATGCTCTTTGATGCTAAAGCGTAGTTCTTTAACGATGCCGTCTTTTTTACCGACAAAGATCTGACGGTCGCACTTAACTTCTTTGCAGGTTTCGATGTTAAGCTTAATGACAGCCTCTTTGGGTTTGCGCTCTACATTATCAAATGGGGTATAGTCTATAGCTAAGAGCATATTTCGATTGTCATGTGTCTGGAAGAGAGTAACGCCGACATTCTCACCTAACGCTAGTGGAGCTGAGAGGCTGCGGATTGCTGCTATAAGCGACTGTCTTAAAAGATGGCCGATTATGTGAGGGGCTCTTCCGACAACCATATGTATTGAATCTGAAGAGCCAAGATTTGTGACGGAGGTGTTGATTAGGAGGGTTCGCGAAGTCTTTATTATTAACGGATTGCCATTGCCGTCTGAAAGAACGGGCGTTCCAACACTTGGTCTGTAGTTGAGTTTTGCTTCACATTCTCTTACAAACTCTTTATCATCACCAGCACTTATACAGTTGATATTTACCATGCGCTCGTCTTTTGCCACACCGAAGATATCTTCTAATCCTGAGACATCGGATGTTGCCATAAGATTTACGCCTTCGTTATAAAGCCGCCTAATTTCTCTTATTATTGACGAATCAACTTCT
Source organism: Kiritimatiellia bacterium (assembly GCA_045603485.1). Lineage (GTDB taxonomy): Bacteria > Verrucomicrobiota > Kiritimatiellia > RFP12 > JAAYLN01 > RGIG5952. The sequence goes on from JAZUMF010000102.1 coordinate 822, forward strand.
TTCAAACAAGGAAGTACCAATATGTCACATTCTTCGCCGGTTAGCGACGATAAGGCGTCATACTTTAGGGCAAAAGGATTGGGCACCCCACTCTCTCTGGCGGTTTCGTAGATAACGCCATGCCCCATTTCACTCGGATTTACAATGCCGTATGTCTGTTTGCCATTGTTGTGCTTATAAATCTCAAAGTAATCTTCCTTATCTGAATACTCCGCCAAAATCGCCATCGATTTCATAGGCTGCTTTGGTTTATTTTGAATGACATATTTCCAGGCAACGGATAAATCTTCAATCAAGCCCGGAGCGCGGTGAAAGCCGTATGTATCCCAATAATGATAGCCGTCGGCAAGTTTATGCGCTGTATTAAAGACAAACTCAAAGGCATGAGTTGCATTTTGATATGACGGCAAATCATATTTACCCATAGGTGCATGAGCAAATTTTACGGCGCCGTCAATACATCCGCCCCTACCACCAGAATATTGTTCGGGATAGATGGTCAAGCCTGGGCAATGGAGAAGAAGCGTCATCAGGGTAAATGCGCCTCTATATGTCTGATAGGAGCATGAAAAAGGATAGTCTTCAAAGATGGCAAATCCTGTAAAGATATCTTTAGTGATGGCATTGTAATCATCATTGCAATAAACGCCTAACGAATGATTCGTAAGCGTCGGAGTGACATACACATTGATCGGCCCGTAAACTGAGCGTTTGACATTGGGATTTATCTTTGCCAGTTCTCCATTTTGCTCCTTTAAAAGAGCCAAACCTTTCTCATTTTGAAATCTAATCCACTCTATGCGGCATTGCTGCATAAGCTCGACAAAGTGCGCCTCTGTGAATTTCATGCCGGGAGCGTATGTCACCTTCCCGGCAATATCGGGATTTAATGCAAGAAACTCATCCAATATTGGTATGCGTTCAGACTCGCGCCTCATGAAATTACTGTACGAGAAGTGGTCTTGTCTTATGGGGTAAAGACTGCTCTGCCCTAAATCAACTATCTTTTCTTTGCATGAGTAAAAGAGATAATCACAATTTTTAACGACATCCGAATAGTTTTCAATATTCCAATCTTTGCAGGTGCGGGAAGAAATCCATGCAAACCAATCTCGCTTAAATTTCTTGATAAGCGTCCAGGGTTTACGAACCATCGCCTCAACAGGTGTATCGGTGATGCAGTTGTAATAATGAACCAAATCACAGGACTTCATCGGAGTCCAAAGATCAAAAGCGTTACGCATCAGCCACTTATGCTCATTTGGCATATGGAAGACAAATGGCAATCCGCTGGCAATGGCGGGATTTATATCAGAATTTTGATCAAAGACCTCAAAAACCTTGCGATATGACTTATAGAACTTTCCTCCAAAAGAGATATTAAAAACGATTTTCCAAAGCCCCAACTTCATTTTGGGGATGTGCACTTTTGCCGTAATTTGATTATAGCCATAATCCCATGCGCCGACCTCAAGGCTTGTTGAATAATGCCCGACCTCCTCGGTTTCGTAAATATTCATTACGACAGCGTTGATCTCAAGGTAGTCGACATTAACCATTGTACGCATTATGAAGGTAAAATCAATCTCTTCGCTGACATCAAAGTAATGGTTGTACTTTATGTGCTCAACAACGAGATTACGCTCATAGCAATCTTCGGGAACGAAGGATAATGCGAGCTTATCCTCTTGAGAATAGAGTTCAAAAATATCTCTGCCGTCCGCTATATCACCTGAATAGATAAGTTCACCATTAGGTGTAAAACGAAACTCACTGCTACCAGGTTGCGTTAAATAACCTGTGCAAATTAGATTCTCATAACCAAAAACAATCTCCAAGTCTTCGCAAAGCAAGCTCTTTGGAATCTTTATGGTGCTTACAAGGGGAAGCTCAGTGTCACCAAAAAAGCTCTTTTGGCAATCCCAAAATATGTTAGGGTCTATAAACGCTTTCTCTCCTCTCGCAAAGCAAAAGTTTGCGCTTAATCCTTTTTTAGAGCCAAGCCCGATGTAAGGATAGGTCATCCAGTCCTTCTCGGCAACATACTGTCCTGGCCTATCTTCACGATTTACCTTGCGTGTTCTGGTACCGCCGTCAAGCTTCGCAATAAGGAAATAGTCATCATCGACCTTATCAACTCTCCAGGTAACCTTATATGGAATGTCGCCGCCATTTACAAGAGGAATCTCAACTGTCGTTTCCTTCAAAATATTCTCAAAGTTGAAATTGTCTGAAGAGACAAACGATATATTATCAATAATCAATTCGCCGATAAAATTTTCACGCTCTAACGCAAGCTTGCCTTTTCTAGGCTGAAAAGAAAAAGAGAAATCTGCCCCCGCGACATTTCCGCTAGCACAACCGCCATCCAGCTTCAAATTGCAAATATATTCTTCACCATCAACAAGCGGCGCCGCCAACTCGACATTGTTTTGCTGCAATGTCGAGGTGTATTTATTGCAAACTTCAACGAGGCAAAGTGTAATGGTATTTGCCAAATCATAGGCAAACGAAATCCCGTAACCGCAACGGGACGCCTCATCATATCCAAAAAAGATAAAGAATTTTGGGCGGATTGTAGACAGATATGAAATCTTGAATGACATTTTGAATTCGCCATTCAAAAATGCGGGGCTGTTCAGTATATAACGGTTGCCGATTGACGCCATGTGAAAACTGTCGTTATCAACCCACGCATGCATATTATCTATTGGAGTATGCCTCTCAATAGAAAAAGAATATGGCTGCTTATTAACATCTGAAGATCGGAAATCGTCTACAATTGAAAACATAAAACCCCCGTTTTAAGATATAAACTAGTCTACAAATAGTGCTAAACTAGTGCAACAAAAAAAGCGCAGTAGCTTACGCCACTGCGCTTTTTATTGATTGCGACAACGGAATTAGCTATTCTGCGCTGCAGCGTCACGCTCGCGCATAGCTTCCTTGCGGCTAAGTTTGATGCGACCGCGATCATCGATAGCGATGCACTTAACCCACATCTTGTCGCCGACCTTGCAAATATCCTCGACCTTGGCAATACGCTGATCGGCAAGCTCTGAGATATGGCAAAGACCATCCTGACCGGGAAGAATCTCGACGAAAGCACCGAACTCCTTGATGCCGGTAACAGTACCCTCGTAAATCTTGCCCTCTTCAGGCTCGGCAATTGTCGACTCGACCTCGCGGGTTGCAATAGCCATCGACTCACCATTAGAGGCGAAGATCGAAACAGTACCATCCTCCTCGATGTCAATCTGAGCACCTGAGATCTCGGTAATGCGACGAATATTCTTACCACCAGGACCGATAAGCTCACCAATCTTGTCGACAGGAATCTTAACGGTATGGATGCGAGGAGCATGAGGTGAGAGCTCTGCACGAGGAGCAGGAATGACTGACTCAATAAAGTCAAGAATCTTCATACGAGCATCGCGAGTCTGGCGGATTGCTTCCTCAACGATATCCCATGTAAGACCACGAATCTTGAGGTCGACCTGGAAGCCCGTGATACCCTTGCGAGTACCGCAAACCTTGAAGTCCATATCACCGCAGTGATCCTCTGCACCGAGAATGTCCGTAACGACAATCTTCTTTGACTCGTCAGGTGTCGTGAAGAGACCTGCAGAAATACCTGCGACAGGAGCCTTGATAGGTACACCTGCATCCATAAGAGCAAGAGTACCGACGCAGCAAGATGCCATCGACGAGGAACCATTTGAACCCATGATGTCAGAGACAACACGAATCGTGTAAGGATAGTCCTCAGGAATGACAGGGCGGAGTGAACGCTCAGCAAGAGCGCCGTGACCGATCTCACGACGACCCGTACCGCCAATCTTGCGAACCTCACCTGTGCAGTATGGAGGGAAGTTGTAGTGAAGCATAAAGGACTTACCCTTTGGTCCGCCGTTTATGCTATCCATCTCCTGAATATCAGACTTCGTACCGAGAGTGACCGTTCCCAATGCCTGAGTTTCGCCACGCATAAAGAGTGCGGAGCCGTGAGGACGAGGCAACAGGCCGACATCCGCCTGAAGAGGACGGAGGTCATACTGGCCACGGCCATCAATGCGGCGACCATGCTCAAGAACATTCTTGCGGACGGTTTCAATCTCAAAAGCATCGAAGAGATGGAGGAACTCGTTGTCGCTAAGCTCAGGCCACTTCTCAAGGCACTTAGCCTTGAGGTCGGTCTTGATAGCTTCAACCTTGCCCTGGCGTTCAAGCTTGCCGGGAATAACGAGAGCCTCTGTCAACTCTGCGCCAGATGTGGCACGGAGGAAGTCCATCTTCTCTGTGTCAGGTGGAATCTCAACGACAACCTTATCAGGCTTGCCAAGCTTGCGACGAAGCTCAATCTGGACATCAATAAGCTTGATGACCTCCTCTTGAGCGCGCTTCATGGCAGCAATAAAGTCAGCCTCAGGAATCTCGTCAGCACCACCCTCCATCATAAGAAAGCGGTCGCGAGTACCTGCATACATAAGGTCGAGATCACTCTGATCGCGTTCCTTCTGGGTAGGATTGATTACCCACTCGCCATTGATGCGGCCGATACGGACGGCGGCAATCGGGCCATAGAAAGGAACCTCAGAGAGGTGAAGTGCAGCAGATGCTGCGGTAACGCTAAGGACATCCGGATCATTCTCGCCATCTGCCGAGAGAAGCATATTCATGACCTGAACATCATTGAAATAACCCTCTGGGAAGAGCGGGCGAATCGGGCGGTCAGTCAAGCGGGCAACCAATGTCTCATGATCGCTAGGACGCGCCTCACGCTTGAAATAACCACCTGGAAATTGTCCAGCCGCGTAAAACTTCTCGCGGTAGTCTACCTGCAGCGGGAAGTAGTCGATTCCCTCGCGTGGGGAATCGGTATGGCAGACAGCTGAAAAAAGAACAGTGTCTGCAAGTCTGACGGTTACGCTACCGGCAGCCTGAAGAGCCATGCGGCCGGTTTCAATCGTAATCGTCTTACCACCGATTGTGGTTGAGACTGTTATTGGATTGTTCATAATGATAATAACCTTTTCGTCCCGCCCCACTCAAGACGGGATGCCGAGACCGCATTAGCGGCGGATGCCAAGTTCCTTGATAAGCTTCTGGTATCCGGCCTCATTGCGGCTCTTGAGATAATCAAGAAGCTTACGGCGGCGGGAAACCATGCGGATAAGGCCGTAACGGGAGGAGACATCCTTCTTGTGACCCTTGAGGTGGGCGGTGAGAGCTTCAATCTTCTTGGTAAGAAGGGCAATCTGAACCTCGCTGGAACCTGTGTCACCCTCGTGACGCTGGAAGGCCTGGCGAACTGCAACTTTATCAATCTGGCTCATGAGTGAGTCCTGTTTCTTGCCTAACCAAATGCGCTCTTAATAGTGAGCATGTTACTGTGAAAGCGGCAGACCGCGTCAAATCAGGACGCGGCTACGGTCTCGCGTCCGGAATGATGGTCAGGCGTGCCATTCAGGACTCAAAGCCGCAACGGGGAGACCAGCTCCACACGCCGCAGGGAAAAATACATCATACATTTTACTATAAATCTGATAATAAGTCAAATTGCGTTTACGGAAACTGAAAAATGCAATAAAGAGACAGACTGTTACAATTGACATCCCACCACGAGCTTGCTATACTCAACACATGATTCAACTTAAAGCTAAGATTTATTCAAATTGTAGCCCATCGGCTTATAAGTGTCAGGCTATTACACTTGACATCTTGCCATAAGCTCACTATACTCAATTGAGAAATTAAACTTCCTGCTAAGAATTATCCCAATCTATAATCTCATTTCATAAAGCAACCGCAATTATCCTTAAACTACAAAGCTAATTCATCTCCGACGACTCTGATAATATTGGATGTTGGGATTGGATACTGGCAAAAGTGGCACATTTATGTGTATCTAGCCACTTCTATACTCTCAAAAAGGGAGTTTTGCTAGATTTTTAGGTACACTCCCCCATTCGGGGCGGTAGGCTCCGTTGAAGGTGATGGTATTTTGTCGGGATTTTTGCTTAGCCTTGGAATGAAACTGGGGATTTTTGGAGGTCTCTTGCTGAATAGAGCTTTATGCCATCCCAGTTTTTACATAGGCCTATGCCTCTTGCGCCTGTTTTTCTACCAAGGCTGAAGGCATATTTGTGTTTTGCCACCTGTTCATCAACAAAGTCTTTTGAGCCGAAGATTGCTCCGCAGGTGAAGTGGCGGACTTTGCAGCGTAAGAGGATTTGCAGTGGTAGCTCGCCTTTTTTATCGATTATCTCTTGTATCTTTTCGGCAGGGAATACATCTGTGCCGCTTAGGTAGAGTTTTTGACGGTAAGTTTCTATGTGTTTTTTGAAGTCAGAGACTTTGGCGTCTGGATTGTAGATGCGCGCTATGCCGTGCATTGCATTTGAGTTGCCGCGTAGGGCTGAGGCATAGCCTGACCATTTGTAGTCTTTGGGGTCGTCTACTATGCCGGCACGGACGGGATTTAAATCGATGTAGGCTGATACGGTTGAAAGGGTGTGGGCAGTGCCTTCCAAGAGGGTGCTATAGAAGCGGCCTTCCCACATGGAGCCTGTATTGGGATTGTGGGCATGATACCAGATTGAGAAGCGTTGCTTGAGGTTTTGTATAAATGGAGTGATATCGCCCATGCGGCGTTTGAGCATCATCTGCTCTTCTTCAAGGCGTTTCAAATGGTTGCCGTGGCGGTACATTATCCATCTGTCTTTGAGGGACTGTGCCTGATCTGCTCCGTAGAGGGTTTTTACACGATAGAACAGCATTTCTTCAGTAATCTCGGTCGGTATTGGGACATGAACAAGGATATGGAAATGGTTGTCCATTACGCAATAGTTGAGTAGCTCTATGCCGCTGAAGATGGCTATACGGCGAAGCATGTCGACAAAGACCGACTTGCCCTCTGGGCTCAATAGAAACTGCTGCAGGGCGCAGCGGCTTACGATGTGGTAATAACCTTCTCCGTCGTTTTTGATTCGTGGCTTACGCATTAAGTGACTCCTTGTTTTGGGGTTGTGTAACAATAAGTATATTGGATATAGAGGATAATGTCAAGTGTAACAGTCTGACACCGTGGAGCGGTAATGTACCCAAAAGCGCACATTAGGCCGTACTTTTATGCACGGCACTTCTTGACTAATTCTGCTGCTTCTTTTGCAAGTGCCTCTATTGTTGCAAAGTCGTTTGCCGCTAAAGCATCTTTGGGAACGAGCCAGGTACCTCCGCAGCAGACGATTTCCGGAACTGATAGATAATCTGCAACATTTGAGGGTTTTACTCCTCCTGTTGGCATGAACTTAACGCCGGTAAATCTGAATGCGCCAAGGAAATTTTTAATCATGTTTACGCCGCCTGCTGCTTCGGCTGGGAAGAATTTAACCATCTTGCAGCCAGCCGAGAGGGCTTGAGAGAGCTCACTTGCGGTAGCGATGCCTGGACACATTGGAAGACCGACTTCTTTTGCTGCCTGCATTACAGTTGGATCAAAGCCCGGGGCGACACCGAACTCTGCACCTGCCTCTTTGGCGGCACGAACCATTTCTGGCGTTAGGAGAGTACCGGCGCCTAGAACGGCACCAGGAACTTCTTTTTTAATTGCGGCGATTGCTGCTGGAGCTGCGGCGGTACGGAATGTTACCTCAAGAACGGGCAATCCGCCAGCAACGAGAGCGCGGGCCAATGGAACTGCCTTTGCCTCGTCTTCAATCACGATGACTGGGATGATGCCGGCTTTGCCTAATGTTTCAATCATATCCATAAATCACTCCTTGAATTTAACGGTCTACTCGTGCACTGCCACCGCCAACAAGCTTCTCAACATCGGCTTTTGTTGCCATTGATGTATCGCCGGGAGTTGTCATCGCAAGAGCACCATGAGCCGCTCCATAATTTACAGCCTTTTCCGCATCGTCAAAGGTAATAAAACCGTAGATTAGACCTGAAGCGAACGAATCACCGCCTCCGACTCTATCGTAAATCTCAAGAGATGGGCGCTGAATTGACTGGTGAAGCTCGCCTTTATACCAGCAAATTGCACTCCAGTCGTTAACCGTGGCAGATTTAACGCTGCGGAGAGTTGTTGCAACGGCTTTGAAATTGGGATAGAGGGAAACGGCCTTTTGAATCATTTTCTTGAAGCCGTCGATTGGCAGGGTTGTCAAGTTTTCATCAACACCTTCGATTTCAATACCGAGGGCGGCTGTGAAATCTTCTTCGTTTCCAATCATTACATCAACATACTTGGCTATTTCGCGATTGACTTCTTGAGCCTTTGCCTGACCTCCAATTGACTTCCAAAGTGAAGGTCTGTAATTGAGGTCATAGCTTGTTATTGTGCCATACTTTTTGGCGGCTTTTAGGGCTTCAATGGCGACTTCGGCTGTAGTTTCAGATAGTGCTGCGAAGATGCCTCCGGTATGGAACCAGCGGACGCCTTCTTTACCGAAAATCGTCTCCCAGTCAATCATCCCGGGCTTGAGTTGAGAAACGGCTGTAAGTCCACGGTCTGCACAGCTGCGGGCACCGCGGCATCCAAAGCCTCGCTCGACAAAGTTGAGACCATTTCGAACTTCTCGACCAATGCCATCAAACTTTGCCCAGCTTATGTGCGAGGTGTCAACGCCGCCTTGCAACATAAAGTCTTCTACGAGTCGGCCAACCGGATTGTCGGCAAAGGCTGTTACGGCTGTGGTTTTTAATCCGAAGCAACGACGGAGTCCACGAACGACATTGTATTCGCCGCCGCCTTCCCAAACCTTGAACTCGCGTGCGGTATGTATGCGACCATCACCTGGATCGAGGCGAAGCATAATCTCACCAAGTGAAGCGGCATCCCACATACAGCTCCCGGCCGGCTTGATAGTAAGACCTTCTGACATAAAAACTCCTTATTACACTCTTCCGAGTTTCAACTCATGTTCAATACCGTATGCGAGACCACGAAGCTCTGCGAGGCCTACGAGACGGCCGCCGTAATCATATCCGCTGTAGCTTTTGCGTGCACGGTCAATCTCTAGGTGACGACCATGGTCTGGACGGAATACTATGCCTTCTCCGCGACGAGCTTCTTCGATAAGAATCTCTTTAACGAGGCTAATCATATCAACCTTGCCGATTAGATGTGACTCGGACTCGTGGAAGAAGCCTCTGCGAATATGACGAATATTGCGAAGATGGCAGAAGTAGACGCGCTTTGCAAACTCCTTAAAGATAGCAACCTCATTGTTGTATGGGCTACCGCCAAGAGAACCTGTGCAAAGTGTAAGACCGATGTTTGGTGAAGGACACTCGCTATACATGCGCCTAATATCGGTGGCATTGGAGAGGATTCGTGGTAAGCCAAAAATCGGATGAGGGGGATCGTCTGGGTGGATTGCCATGCGAACACCCGTCTCTTCGAGAACCGGAGTAATCTCATTGAGGAATCCATACATATGGGCGCGCAATGCCGCTTCGCCGATATCCTTGTAGGTTTCAAGCTGCTCGAGGAACTGCTGAGGAGTTAAATCATCGACGGTACCAGGAAGACCGAGAAGAATTGACTTTTCAATTCTTGAGCGTTGCGACGGTGAGCATTTTTCCCAAAGAATTTTGGCCCTGTCAATGGTCTCTTCGTCATAATCGCGATGTGCATTGGGGCGCTTTAGGGAGTACATATCAAATGCGGCTACCTCACAATGGTCATAGCAGAGAACATCTGAACCGTCCTCTAGCATAAGAGCGAGATTGCTGCGCGTCCAGTCGAGAACTGGCATGAAATTGTAGCAGACGGTTTTTATACCACATTCGCCGAGGTTGCGAATTGTCTGCTTGTAATTTTCAATATATTCTTTCCACTTTCCTGTTCTTTTTTTGATATCTTCGTGAACAGGCACAGACTCGACGACACTCCAAACCATACCAGCTTTTTTTACATCAGCTGCCATGGCTTTTATCTCTTCAACCGGCCATATTTCACCAGGTCGACGATTGTAAAGTGCCGAAACTACATCTGTGACCCCAGCCTGACGAATTTCACGCAACGAAATTGCGTCAGTTTGACCATACCATCTCCATCCAGCTTTCATCTGACTTCCTTTGCAAAAAATGCCTTAATAATAGATAAATCGTTATCTTAATTATATCATTTTATACGCATCTCTTTCAAGAGATGCCTTTATTTATCGCTGTTTTATGGCTATTTCGCGATCTTTGAGGCACAGAGTCGAAGGCCGACAGTAATATTTCTATAGTTGGGGTTGCCTTTAGCCTTACTACCTACCATACAATCAACTGCAACAGAATTCCAACTGCCGCCGCAATAAATACGACAAACACCGTCGCTGGAGACAGTCCACTCGGATACATTGCCTATCATATCGTATAAACCAAAGGCATTGCAATCCTTATTTCCTATTGGATGAGTTGTAGAACTGGAATTGACGAGAAAATAGGAGACTGTATTTAAGGTATCGTCTGTAATTTCAGTACCATCTGCAAGTTTGCAATATGCACCGGTAGCTCCTGCACGACACGCATATTCCCATTCTTCTTGAGTAGGAAAACGATATTTTAGCCCAGACGCCTTCACCTCTGGTAAACTATTGAGTTTTTCCAAGAATCTCTGACAAGCATTCCATGATACACACTCAACTGGTCTATTAAAATCTCCTGTGAAGTATGAAGGATTATATCCCATAACATCACTCCAAAGTTGTTGTGTAACCTCATACTTTGACATCAGATAATTCTTGCCTGGGATTGATGTCATTGACAAATTCAAATCTGATACAGACTTCTTGTGAACAGTATGCAATACGCCAAGATTAAATTGTGCTTTAACTTCTCCTTGCTCTGCAGACTTGCGATACCACTCAACAGCTTTACTAACATCCTTGGCAACTCCAAGTCCATTCGCGTACATTACACCAAGATTATACTGAGCATCGGCATTTCCGCTCTCCGCGGACTTACTGATAAAAGCAAATGCTTTACTGTAATCTTTTGCAACTCCAAGACCTTTCGCATACATTACACCAAGATTAAACTGCGCCTCAGCTTCCCCTTGTTCTGCAGACTTGCGATACCATTCAACAGCTTTACTAACATCCTTGGCAACTCCAAGTCCATTCGCATACATTACGCCAAGATTAAATTGTGCATCGGCATCTCCTTGTTCTGCAGACTCACTCAAAAATACAAAAGCTTTTTCGTAATTCCTCTCTACCCCCTCACCTTTCAAATACATTTTACCTAAGTTGTACTTTGCAAATCTAACTGGCAATAATTCATTACATTCTAAAGCCTGATTGAACAACTCAAGGGCCTTATTATAATCTTTTTCTACACTCTCGCCTTTTAAATACATTTCACCCAAGTTACATAATGCAGCACAATCACCCAATTCTGCTGACTTACTGTATAACTCAAAGGCTTTGGTTAGGTCTTTGGCGACTCCTTTGCCGTCATAATACATCTTGGCAAGAAAAAAATACAAATACTTATCCTCAAGCTCTTTTGCGGAGCATTTATTGAGCGCATCAAACGCAATTTTATATAATTCTTCAGCCTTGACTCTGTCTTTTTTGCATCCAATACCATTCTCGTACATTCGGGCAAGAGAATATAAACTTGGAGGATAGCGTTGCTCCGCCGCTTTTCTCATCCACTTAAACGCTTTGATAAAATCTTTTTCTATTCCTTCCCCATTCTCATAGTTTATGGCGAGATTGTGTTGCGCCACAGCATCGCCTTGTTCAGCCGCTTTCATAAACCAGTATGTCGCCTTTTCAATATCTGTCTCTACACCTTCCCCTGTAATATAATAAACTGCCATATTAACTTGTGCGTCAACAGATCCTTGCTCGGCGGCCATTCTGAAATATTTTATATTATCGGGCTCATCGCAAATAGCATAAAATAAAGGGCTGCAAATGAAGAACATTAAAACGCTTACTCTAGTATATATCGTCATATTGCAAATCGTTCGCTCTTATAAATGCTCGAGGAAAACTAAACGGGCTGTTTCTTCTGCCGCTTTAGATATGCGGTCATGGGCGCCCTTACCGGGATTCATCGGGTCAAAGAATCCGTGAGAAATGGGGACGACCGCATCAATGCCAATCTTATGAACCGCCTCGTACCCATCACCGACGCAGCCGCAAATAGCGATACAGTCGACACCTTCTTTTTTAGCGGCTGCCGCTACTCCTGCCGGGGTTTTACCATTTACTGTTTGCGAATCGAGGCGTCCTTCGCCCGTTATCACAAGATTGCAGCCTTTGATTTTATCGCGCAGGCCAACGCTTTTCGCTATAATCTCGACTCCTCGCTTTAACCTTGCTCCGCAAAATGCACTAAGTCCAAAACCTAGCCCGCCTGCAGCTCCCGCTCCGGGCGCCAAGGGCGAGAAATCATTCTTTTGCGACAATGTACCGAGAACAACCTTTCCAAAATTTTCCAATGCGGCATCTAGCTTTTTGACATCGGCTTTGGACGCTCCCTTTTGGGGTCCATAAACTGCCGACGCACCATTTTCGCCGCACAACGGATTTGTCACATCGCACGCCACTTCAAATTTCACCTTTTTTATGCGGCTGTCAAAATTCGTCATATCTATTGAAGCCAAACTCGAAAGTGCCTCACCGCCCGGAGGAAGACCGCGACCGTGCTTATCCAAGAGCCGCGCGCCAAGCGCTGCCGCCATGCCTGCGCCGCCATCATTTGTTGCACTGCCGCCTATACCGAGAATAATGTGGCGAGACCCTAAATCCAGCGCGGCACGAATCAACTCTCCCGTCCCGTATGTTGAAGTGACAAGAGGATTTCGCTCGTCGTGTCTCAAAAGAGGAAGTCCGCTTGCCGCCGCCATTTCCAAAACAGCGGTTTTAGATGGTTCATCGTAAGCGAATGTCGCATCAACAGGGCGACCTAATGGATCAGAGACAGTGACTGTAATACGCTTTGCGTTTTTTGCTGCAGCCCATGCGTCAACGGTCCCTTCCCCGCCGTCCGCCATGGGGATTTGCACAATCCCAGCCTTTGGGAAAACTCTACGGATACCATCGGCAATAGCCTTGGCGACACCGGCAGCATCAAGCGCGCCTTTGAATGAGTCGGGAGCAATAGCGATAACTGGAAATAATTTTTTCATACTCAAAATAATAGCAAAGTAGGAAAACTTTTGCTATGATTGTTTTATTATGAACAATCACGCATACGCAGTTATATTGGCAGGAGGAAGCGGAGAACGCTTTTGGCCCTTAAGTACACAATCCCGTCCTAAACAATTTGTTTCGCTCTTTGGAGGTCGTGCGCTTATACGCCATGCTGTCGATAGATTGGAGGGACTAATCCCTCCTGAGCGTATAATAATAATTACGGCGGCGAATCTTGTTGAGCCTTCTGCCGCTGCTTGCGACTGTCTTCCAAGAGAAAACATTATAGGCGAGCCATGCCGCCGAGACACTGCGGCTGCCTGCGCACTTGCCTGCGGAATTGTCGCGGCTCGCGACCCGGAAGGCATTGCGATAATCTTAACCGCAGATCAGATTATGACCGAGGTTGACACCTTTAGGCAGCTTCTTGCCGACTCTGTTGAGATTGCCAGGGACGACGGAGTGATTGTCACAATAGGAATTGAACCAGACTATCCAGCAACGGGCTTTGGCTATATTGAGGCTGCAGACACTTTACAAAGTGAGACGAAAACGGTCTTTAGAAGAGCCATGCGTTATGTTGAAAAGCCCGATCTTGAAACTGCAAAGGAATATCTTGCAACCGGCAATTTCTATTGGAATGCAGGTATGTTCATCTGGTCTGTCAAGACAATGGCAGACGCGGTTATGAAAAATGTACCAGGTCTGGAGCCGTTGCTGACATTGCCCTCAAAGGTTGAGAGCCAAGAAGAGTTGATTGCAAAATTAGCAGAGGTTTATCCCGATTTGATCAAGATTTCAGTTGATTATGCCATAATGGAGCACCATAAAAAAATCATTATGGCAAAGGGCTCCTTTGGATGGGATGATGTCGGCTCATGGCCATCTGTTTCGAACCATCTTCCCGTAGACCAAAATGGCAATGCGACATCTGGCAAGGTGGAGCTGCTTGACAGCAAGGACAATATTGTCATCTCTGACGGCAATCGCTTGACCGCAATCATAGGGCTTGAAGATATTGTGGTCGCACAAACCGCAAATGCAACTCTCGTCTGTCCTAAATCACGAGCTCAAGAACTTAAAAAGCTCGTAAGTCAGATTGCCGCCCGCGAGGACGGCAAGGACTTCGTCTGATATTATCTTGCTAAAAATGTCTCTGCCAATGCAACGACCAGAGGCATTGTCAGTGCAGAGAGTAGTGTTGACAAGGAAACTATCTCTACGCTTAAGGGCACATCCCTATTGTGCTGTACGGCAAACATTGTCGTAATTGCGGCGGTGGGGGCTGACGCGGCGATTACTGTAGCGACAAGCAATGTGCGGTTCCACTCTCTACCACCGCAAATCCACAAAAGAACTACGAGTAGCAATGGTGCGACGACGAGGCGTAAGAATGTTGCAAACAAGGCCTTGCCGTCTCTGAAGATTCCAAGTAGCTTTGTACCTGCCAGGTGATAACCAATTACAATCATCGCCATAGGCGTGTTGAGATTTGAAATATGCTTGCACGGATCGGCTATAAGGGCAGGAAGCCGTATTTCAAGCAAAAACAATGACATCGCAGCGGCGATTCCCAATATGCCCGGGTTTAGCAAGATGCGGCGAAGCGTAAATGTTCGCGTCTCACCCGTCATAAGCCAAAGACCGAATGTCCAGCAGAGCAACTGAAATATTCCAACGACAACCGCACCGCAAAAAACGCCGTCTTCTCCCAGCACAGCTTGCTGAAGCGGCAACGACATGAAACCTGCATTTGTAAAGACGACGGAGAACCTTAGAACTATTTCTCGGGATTTGTCGCTATCATGGATAAAAAGAAAGGCTAACGCGATGCTTATCGCATGAAAAACGATTCCTATTACTGCTGAGGCGCCAACCATTCGCAATTGCTCGCTTGAGCAATCGCGCTGAAACGACACGACGAGCAGACAAAAGGTAACAAATGTCAACAGGAAGGTCGTTATGCCTCGAATCGACTCGTCGTTGAACATCTTTGAAATGCGAGTCAGCGCACCAATTGCAATAAGTAAAAAGAGGATTACGACCTGTCCGCCGACGGCGCAAAAATTTTCAAAAAAAGCACTCATTTGTCGCCATCCTTTCGCATGGCACGGCGCATATACTCAATGACACCTTCTGAAATAGCCTTTGCGATTCTTTCTCGAAATCTGGGACTTGCAAGACTTTGAGCCTCTGCGCCATTTGACAGAAAACCGGTTTCAATCAGAACTGCCGGGCATGGAGCCTGCCTAAGAACCTGAAAGCGTGCATGCTTAAAGCCCCTATCCTCAAAATCTTTTCGCTTGGGCAGCTTGCTATGAATGTAATACCCTAGAATTGAACTATCGTGGTCATAGGCATTTCCCGGACGCTCTTTAGCTTGAATGGTTCCGCCTGCCGATGTAGATTCATAGCCAGCCAAGGTCAAGGAAAAGGTTTCGGGACCTCGCGCACTGGCGCCGCCTGTTGTATTGGCATGAATGCTTACAAAGATGTCAGCCTTTTGGCTCGCAGCCAAATTGGAGCGTTCCCCCAATGTCAAAAAGACATCATTTGTCCGCGAAAAACAGACACTTGCACCTGCCGCTTCAAGATATGCTCCCAGCCTCTCTGAAATATCGAGAACGAGGTCTTTTTCAAGCTGACCGTTGATTTTTGACACTGCCCCGCCGTCCTCTCCACCATGGCCTGGATCGATAAAGACTCTAAAGGTTTCACCTGTGACGGCAGTGGGAGTACCCTTTAGAATTGGCTCGATAAAACGCAACACATCCGCGTCGGCAAGCGTCAGCACTTTCTTATAATCGGGATTCGCAACGCCATTAAACCAAAGCGTAGTGCCATTTAACGAGGCCTTTCGATAGCCTGGTTTAATGACAAGTGAATTTGTACCGTCGGTAATCGTCACAAGATTAGTAAGATTTTCACATTCCGTAAGACCTAATCTTTTTTGTACCGCCGACAATGACCACTCAGCGCCGTAACCCGACGCTGCGATAAATGCGAAAAGCACCCCAATAGCAATTCTTCTTACTGTATTAAAAAAATCTTGCATAAAGTTAAAGCGTCGTGATCAAAACTTCACTATTGTTATCATCGGGGACAAGCGTAAACCTTAAAAGTGCGGCAGGTATCAATGCCGAGGCGCCCAATGGCAGTCGGCTCTCACAGCCATCAGCGATAATTGAAAAGCCGCCCTTGCTTGCAAAAAGCGCATAAAAACTCTCTCCGGTATGCTCAACGGTAAATGAAGCGTCGCTATTTTGCAATTTGCAAATTCTAAAATAAGGAGTCTTAATACACTCCTGAAGTGGACTGCCCGCTATTGGAGAAGGAGCAGTGGGCTTTGATGGCTCAATTGACCAATCGATTGAACGCATTGCCTGAGCAATATGAAGCTCACGGGGATTCCCCTGTGCGTCAACCCTGCCCCAATCATAAAAACGGTAAGTCGTATTCGAACTTTGCTGAACCTCATAGATAAGGCTCCCGGCGCCGATGGCATGGACAAGCCCAGCCGGGACATTCAAGACTTCGCCGGCAGATGGATAATGGGCGGCGAGCATTCCACCAAAAGAAGAATCGTCGGTTGCACAAGCAAGCTCAAAGGTCTCTCTCTTATTAAACGGATCTTGAAAACCGCCGAAGAGCACTCCCTCACCGTTTAGGCTATACCAGCATTCATTCTTAATCTCATCTTTGTCAGCGGTAATGTCGCACAAGGATGGATGAATCTGGACGCTCAGATTTTCGCGAGCGTCAATTATCTTTATAAGCAGAGGAAATTTCGTTTCTGCTGGAGAACGGCTACCCAAGAGCTCGCGCCCGAAAGTTTTTGCAAGTTCTGCAAGACTCTGCCCCTTCAGCGCGCCGTCGCTTACAATAGACATTCCATCCTTGTGGGCTGAAATCTCCCATGATTCAGCACAGGGAACGGGAGTATCCAGACGCTTGAAACGCTTTGCGATATTCGTTCCACCCCAAAGATAATCTTTATAAATGGGCGTAAAAAAAATTGGCTGAAAAAGGGGCGAGGTAGACATCTTACTTCTTCCATGGAATAGGCTTACCCAAACGCTCTAAAACCTTTTCCATATCCTTGACGGCAGAGCGACGAGCCGCTATAAATTTCACCATGAAGGCGGGATGGTATGTCGGTAAAACGGGAATTCCTTCAAAATCAAACCACATGCCATGCAATGCCGACAAATCACGCTTACCCAAAATTCCCTGCAAAGCAGACTCGCCCATTGAAACAATCACCCTGGGATTGACGGTCTTTATATGCTTTTTGACGGACGGCATTGCCTCTTTAATCTCATCATCGGTTGGAGCCCTTAGAGGATCCTTACTCCTGCAAATATTAAGCACTGGCACCGTTGCCGCATCATAGCCCATGGCTGTAATTATTTTGCGGAGCTGCTCCGCAGCCCCCTCTGTCTTATCACCATCAGAGGCACCGACAATCAAAAAGTCGGGGCCCGATGCAACAATCTGGGATTTTGGCTCTGTAGCCTTCAATGGAGTCGGCGGAGGCTGAGATATAGCCATCGGCGGCTCATTAGCGATAGGCTGCGACGCCTGAGGCTTTGCAGGCGGAGAAACGACAGCTGGAGAGTTGGCATTTCCAAGTTCGGAAAGTGCTTTGACAGTTTCAGGCTCAAGCTCAATCGTATTCTCGCCGCATTCCTTGCAGTAGCGTAAATAATCGATAATATCTTCAGCGGGTGATGCCATAACCAAACTTTGGCGCTCTTCTACTTGTCGTTTTTCAGCTTATCGACTATATCAATGATAAATTCCGAAAGCTGTTCCTTGAGCTCCTCACGAGCCAGTCCGTAGATGATATTAGTCTTGATAAAGCCGAGATGATTTCCGATATCATGACGGATAGCATCAATCAGCCGTCCGTGAATCGGCTTTGCGTGGGCGAGCATCTTCAAAGCGTCGGTAAGTTGAATTTCCCCACCCTTGCCTGGACGAACCGTATGAAGCGCTGGGAAAATATCGGGAGAGAGAACATAGCGGCTGGCAATTACCAGATTTGACGGAGCCTCTTCCGGAGCCGGCTTCTCAACCAAATCGTTGACCTCCCAAAGCTTTTCTTCCTTCTGCACACCTGAAAGCACACCATACTTACTGACACGCTCAAGCGGAACGCGCT
The DNA here is from genome assembly GCA_045603485.1 of Kiritimatiellia bacterium. Lineage (GTDB taxonomy): Bacteria > Verrucomicrobiota > Kiritimatiellia > RFP12 > JAAYLN01 > RGIG5952. The sequence continues at coordinate 19,134 of JAZUMF010000102.1, forward strand.
CCATAGCGACAACGCTCGTCCCGGTCTTTTCGTAAGCCTCTATAAGCTGCTTCGCTGCCGGAATGCCACTCGTTGACTGCAAAAGAGTGTCGCCCAGAAGCACGGCGAACGGCTCATTGCCGACAAATGATTCGGCGCAACGAATAGCGTCACCAAGACCTAGCATCTGCTTTTGCCAGACAAAATGGATATTAGCAAGATTTGAGATGCGGCGAACCAACTGAAGCTGCTCGATTTTGCCCTTTGCTTCAAGCTCCCACTCAAGCTCGGCGCTACGGTCAAAATGCTCCTCAATGGCTCGCTTACCGCGACCGATAACCATCAAAATATCGGTAATGCCGGAGGCGACCGCCTCCTCTACGACATATTGAATGACAGGTGTATCGACAATTGGAAGCATCTCTTTCGGAGAGCATTTAGTTGCAGGAAGAAAACGCGTGCCGAACCCGGCCGCGGGAATAACCGCCTTACGAACATTTGCCATTGCCATTTCTCCTTATTTGCCGTCAGCCAAATCAATCAGATAACGGCCGTAGTCATTTTTCTTCATGCTCTCGCCAATGGCTCGAAGCGCGTCCTTGTCAATCCAGCCCTTACGGAAGGCGATCTCTTCCAGACATGCGATCTTAAGACCCTGCCTGTTTTGGATAGCCTCGACAAAAGAACCTGCCTGCAAGAGCGATTGATATGTTCCAGTATCGAGCCAGGCAATGCCTCGACTCATCATCTCAACGCGCAGGCGTCCCTCTCTGAGATACGCTAGATTCAAATCTGTAATCTCAAGCTCTCCGCGAGGAGACGGCTTGATGGTCTTGGCAACTGCCGAGACATCCGGCCCATAGAAGTAGAGACCGGGCACTGCATAATTTGACTTTGGAACGGCAGGCTTTTCCTCAATTGAAATAGCTTTACCGTCGCCATCAAACTCAACGACGCCATAGCGTTCAGGATCCATCACATGATAACCGAAGACCAAGCCGCCGTCCGTCAGCCTGCCTGCCTGATGAAGCACTCCCGACAACCCTTGACCGTAAAAGATATTATCGCCGAGAACCAAAGCGACAGGCTCGCTTCCAATAAACTCCTCGCCAATGATAAAAGCCTGAGCAAGCCCGTCAGGACGGGGTTGCTCTGCATACTGGAAGCGTACGCCAAAGGCCTCGCCGCTGCCGAGAAGTCTCTTAAACGACGGCAAATCTTCGGGCGTGCTGATAATCAGAATATCGCGAATATCAGCGAGCATCAGGACAGAAATCGGATAGTATATCATGGGCTTGTCATAAACAGGCAGAAGCTGTTTGGAAACAGCTCTTGTTATTGGATGCAGGCGAGTGCCTGCGCCGCCGGCAAGTACAATACCCTTCATAATACTATCCTTTCCTGTCTTTAATAATCAGCCTGACGAATGCGTTAGATTACAGCTCTAACTTAATCACTTCGTTCTTCTCGGCAGATTCAAAAATCACTTCAATAAGCTTTATCAGACGACGCTGCTGATCATGTGTGATAAGAGGCTCCGCCTCACCGCGAATACAGGCGCAGACATTCTGATAAAACTCAAGCCAATCACCTGGTACCGCCTCAAGAGGATAGTGCTTAATCGTGTCGCTTGTACGGGGAGCCATCGTCTTCGTAAGGCCGACACCTGCGATAATCGGCACCGCGTCGCGATTTTCCCAATCCGACACCATGACGATTTCGCCGTTAAGTCCCCAGTCCTTGATGGTTGCAGAGCCATTCTCGCCAAGCATATACCAGCGAGGAAGGCTTATAAAGTTGGATGTGCCGACCTCCGCACGATAAACAAGACCGTCATCAAAATTCGCCTCGACATGGAAGCCGTCGTCGCAATTCTCATTGGTCACAAAATCCAAATGCGCATAGATAGAGACAATCTTGCGTGGCTGCGTCATCATCAGCATTTGATCAAGGATATGAATACCCCAATCAAGCACCATGCCGCCGCCATGCTCCTTTTGATTGCGCCAATCACCTGGGATACCGCGGCTTCCGTGAACGCGTGACTCTACGGCAAAGACCTTGCCGAGAGTTCCCTTCTGATAGATTGACTTCATAATGCGGAAGTCCGAATCCCAACGGCGGTTCTGGTGAACGGTAAAAAGCTTGCCTGTGCGATTTGCAACGGCAATCATCTCCTCAAGGTCGGGTGTCGTCATAGTCACCGGCTTTTCGCAAACGACATTCTTACCTGCCTCGAGACACTTGATGACAAGCTCCTTATGCACATCGTTTGGTGTAGCCACTGTCACAAGCTGAACTCGTTCATCCTGAAGAAGCTCCTCCAATGATGAATATGCCTTACCGTTGTTTGGGATATCCTCAAGACGATCGGGACGAATATCATACGCGCCGATCAACTCAAGCTCTGGATTCTCGGCCATACGCTTCGTATGGAAGTGACCCATACCGCCATGACCAATTACAGCACATCCGATTTTAGCACTCATAATTTCTCCGTTTGAGTATAAAGTTAAAGTTAAAAATCCTTATTCAGCCGCAAGACGCTTTAGCTTGCCTGCGACAGAAAGCCGTTGAACAGAAGAAAATTTATCAATCATAAGCTTACCGTCAAGATGATCAAGCTCATGCTGGACAGCACGCGCGAGAAGACCTCTTGCCGTTGCCGTATGACGCTCGCCCTCCAAGTCGGTGTATTCAAAGGTGACCTGCATTGCACGCGAAACCTGTCCGTGAATTTCAGGGAAGCTCAAGCACCCCTCCATTCCGCGCTGAGTACCCTCTGACGCCGTGATCTTGGGGTTTATCAAGACAAGAGGCATCGCGATAGGCTTGTTGAATTCAGCGAGCTCATCGGTCTTTTCGCAATCGGAAGGAACATCGATTACGCAAATAGACTCCACGCGCCCGACCTGCTCGGCTGCAAGTCCAACCCCCTGCGCCTCATACATCGTATCAAGCATATCTCCGGCAAGAGTGCGGATATCATCCGTAATCTCAGTTATCGGCTTTGCCGGGGCTCGCAAAACCTCCTTGCCGTATGTGACAATATCAAGAACCATGGTTTATTCCTCAACCGAAAACGAGCTTTGCGAATTTTTTAGGCTGGTGGAAATTAAGCGCAGCACCTACATCACTCCACATACCGTAATGCTCGCTGCCACCGCACTTGTAGAAATTACCGCGCCATTCGTCACCCTTCTTAACGGAGCACTCGCCAAGGCATGCCGTAAACAGTGCAATAGGGATACGATACACGACAGACCATGCAATAGGCTCCTGAATCGGCTTCACAACCTTTTTAGGCATTGAATGATAAATTTCAACCTGCTTTGCCCACTCCTCAGGCACCTTTGCAAAATCAACAAAACCCGAGTTTGTGCGGGTTGGGTCGGTAATGCGGTAAAGCAGCATTGTGCCGCCGGCATTTATCTCGAAATTGAAATATGTAGGGCCCGGCGCAGGCTGAACAAAAAACTCTACGCAGCTGTCAAGACACACGGAATCGTTAAGATGAGTATGAACAACCTTCACAAAGGAATCCATTACATCGAAACGCACATAAATATTATGAGCGTCATAGAGCGCGCGGAAATAAGTTGTCGGGCGGATATTCTCCGAACGCTTGTGCCACTTTGCGATAGTACCGATTTCAGCCTTTTCCCACCCCTTGGCAGGAACACCGACGGTAGGCTCAAGAGATGGAGCCTTTGCTGCTCTATGAATTGTGTAAACCTGATTTTTCATAATTCTATTTTACCACATTATGGAATGACACGCTCTACAAAACCTTAAAATCAAGAAATCTTTTTTGAAGTGTTTTTTGGAACAGTCAATGCAAATGCACTATTGGCAAGAGCCAAAACTGCCGCCGAAGCAAAGAGAACTCCTGCCCCGTAACGATCAAAGACCCAGCCACCCAAAATTGCATAAAAGATTGTGATAAAGTGATTCACAGAAATTCCCGCCGAAAGAGTAGCCGTCAACTCCTCCTGTGAATCGGAAAGCGTCCTGGCATAAAGGTTTGTAGCAATTGAAGCATTTGACAAAATGGCATCCAAAATGTAATTTACGCAAACGACGGCTATGGCGACTTTAGGAGGAAAGAGCTCATTGGCAAAACCGTAAAGGACGCAAACGACACTCAAAATGACTGTATCCCAAATCATTACATTGCGATACCCCCAGCGATCTGTAAGCCTTCCTATAAGCCTACCTCCCCAAAGCGCCGTCAGGCAGGCGCTTATTCCGAAGAGAAGGGCTATATCCTTGGTCGCCATTCCATAAACCTTAATAAGTACAAATGGGCCAAAGGTAAAAAACACTTGCTTGCGCGCACCATAAAAAAGCTCAAGAGCATAAAATTTAGAATACTTCCGCCTAAAATAGAATGACGGACGCGCTCTACCTGGAAGGCCCGCATTACCCATTCGCGATACAAGAATTACACCCACGGCAAGCAAAAGCATAACGCAGAACCAAACGATATTGTAAAGGCTCCGATGGCTCCCCTCACCCAAAAGATGCGTTCCTGCAAAAAATATTGCGGCGACGGCAAGACTGCCGATAACAGTACCGGCGTTTATGGCACTGGTCATAACTCCAAGCGACTCGCCGCTTTTACCCTCTCTGGCAATCGACAAAGCAATCGATTGCCTCACAGGCATAACAAGATGCTCACCCAATGCCCAGGCAGTTATAAAAGCGACCGCCCCCATCCATGGAACCGGAATGATAAGCATACCGGCCGCAATAAGAGAAATTACGATTCCTATTCGGAATATATGCAAATCGGTATACTTGCGGAGCAATGCAAAAATAGCGATTAAAAGCACCCCGGGCATCTCACGCAAAAATTCCAGAACGCCTCTGTCAACGCCATCAATGTTATATGTTTCAACGAGAAAATTGTTGAAAACCGCCTGAAAACAGCCGACACCAATACCCCATACGAGAATACTGGTGAAAAAAGCGGCCCAGCCCGATTCAGGCTGAAAAATCGAATTGTATGATTTCATTTGATTCAAACGGCTCCCGGCGACAATCTATTCTAAATTCAATACCTGCTTCAACCCATTGGCGTAGTGTGAAAATCCCTCGTCATTAGGGTGCAGATATAAGTCGGAGAAGAAATCCTCCGAGTGAGGCACTAAATCAATTCCAGAGATCAAAGTAGCGTTATCGATACCGTCGACAACAGACCGCATAAAGCCCTCAATACTCTCAAACGGTCCGCATGGTCTTTCAAGGTCATTATCCTTACGCCAAATAGGAGAAATCACAAAGATACTCGATAAAGGATAGGTATTGCGCAAATTCTCAATAAACCCCGAACAATTATTTTCAAAGTCATCTCTTTGGCATTTTTTCCAATCATTAGTGCCGTATGCAACAGAAATACAGTCAGGAGTAAAATTCTCCCTAGTCTTTGCGAGCTCAGGCCAGAAGACCTCCGCGCCAATACCCTTGTTATACTCCTGAGCGTTCAGAAACGCCGCCAACTTCGAAGCATACTTGTTAGATGGATGCAAAGCATCGTAACCATGTGTAATAGAATCGCCAAAGGCAAGAAGAGTCTTCTGCGGCTTCACAGGATTGACATCTGCGCCGTCGTCCAAAGCAATCTCGCCGATTCGCATATTTACAGACCATGGCAAATAAAGCGAAACTGTCTTCATCCCCTTACCCAAATCAAAAGACCTCTCAAAAGGATCAAGAGAAAGCTTCACCGTTGTATAAGCTTTAGGCAAAGAAATCCCCTCAAAATTATTGACCGAATCGCTGTAGACGCCATTAACAAATAAATCGGCAGCGTAGTATGCCCTACTGCTCCCTGGAGTTACCGTACCTTTAAGAAAAAGCCTCTCGCTATTTGTTTCAAAAGAAAGCCTGACTCCCGAAGTGGCAAATGTCTTCTTGTAAAAATCGGCACTCCGCTCTTTATACAGAAGCTCCTGTTCCCTCGTAAAACGGTGAAAACAGAAATATCCGTCAACCACATCAACATAAGCGGCGCCAAAGGTAATTGCCGCAACTTTATCGTAATCCAAAGTCATAATACTCCTCCATCAAGACAAATGATTATTATATCACAATAAATAAAGCGGCCCTCACAGTTATGCTATAATACTTGATATGAAAAAACCTGAAATATTAGCTCCAGCCGGCGAATTCATCTGCCTGCAGGCCGCATTAGATGCGGGCGCAGACGCCATTTACTTTGGCATAGGCCCTCTAAATATGCGTGCCCGCAGCGGCTCCGGCTTCACCGTTGAAGATCTGCCCGAGCTCTCCCGCCGTTGCCATAGTGTTGGTGTAAAGGCATATCAAACCATAAATACAATCGTCTTTGATGACGAGCTGGAAGCTGCCGAAAAAATGATTATCGCCGCAGCCCCTTATGTAGATGCCTTCATCGTCTCAGACCTCGGAGTTGTAGAGCTTTGCAAAAAACACGGAGTTGAATTTCACATCTCAACGCAAATGTCTGTTTCAAATAGCAGTGCAGCGCGCTTTCTGAAAAATCTCGGAGCCTCCCGAATTGTCCTCGCCAGAGAGTGCACACTGAAAGACATCTCAAAAATCACATCATCGGTAGACATCGACATTGAATGCTTTGTCCACGGTGCGCAATGCGTAGCCGTCTCCGGCCGTTGCTTCATGAGCCACGAAGCTTACGGAGCAAGCGCATGCAGAGGAGAATGCAATCAACCCTGCCGCCGCCGTTATCTCATACAAGCGGTAGACATGGATGATGACGGGGTAACACCTATAGACAGAGGAGACAACATCTCATGGATACTCGGGGCACACACCGTAATGTCAGCGCGAGATCTATGCTCCCTCGGCTTTGTCGACAAACTCATTGACGCAGGAATCGCAAGCTTCAAAATTGAAGGCAGAGCAAGAAATGCCGACTATGTCAAAACCGTCACAAGCGCATACCGTCGTGCAGTAGATGCCGTATTTGATGGAACATACGACCAACAGCTCTCCGAGCAGCTGATCGAAGAAGTCAAAACGGTATTCAACAGAGGCTTCTCAAAAGGAATGTACTTTGGGCGTCCAGGAGAATCGCAATTCACTAACTCCGACAGCTCCCTCGCGACAACAATCAAGCGGGAAATCGGGCGTGTAGTCAATTACTATCCAAAAATTGGCGTTGCCCATGTCGAAGTGCTCGGATACCCCTTAAAAGTCGGCGATGAAATCAGAATTCACGGCCCTACAACTGGCGTCGTAGAACTGACCCCCGATGCGCTTTACCGCGACAATGAATCACTTGAAATCGTCGAGCGTGGAGGCTGGGCAACCTTCAAGGCCCCCAAATGCCGTGTTGGCGATAAAGTATTCTATGTAGAGCACAGACAACCGCAATAGACAAAACCACGCAAAACGGGACTACTTCAAAGACCCAAAAATCTCCTCCGCCGAAAAACACTTTTTCGGCGACAAAGGCATACTCTTACGCAAAAAGCCCCCATAGTTCTTTGTTACAAATCGAGTATCCGCAATTATAACCGTACCCCGATCCAGGCGGTGGCGAATAAGACGCCCAAAACCCTGACGCAATTTAAGAGCCGTCATTGGAAGAGAAAAATCATAAAAAGGCTTTCCTCCCCTATCCGCAATTTGCTCACAGCGGGCTGAATTGATAGGATCGGTAGGAGCGGCAAACGGCAACCTCGCAATCACCACACAAGACAATGCCTCGCCCTGAATGTCGACACCCTCCCAAAAAGAGTGCGTCCCGAAAAGAACATTGCCTGGCATCTGTCTAAAGATACCCGTGATCCGATCCCTTGAACCGCTCTCACCCTGCACAAGCAACCCAAGCCCACGAGCCTGCAGTTCCGCACGAAGCAATTCCGCACTCCTGCGCATCATCTCATAACTCGTAAAAAGAACCAGCGTGCGGCCGCCATAATGCTTGGCAAGCTGCAAAACCAGATTCGAAAGCTCACCGATGTATGAACGATCCTGAGCCTCCGGCTCTGGAAGATACATAGGAACAAGCAGTGAAGACTGTGAAAAATAATCAATTGGACTTGGCGAAACCTTTATCGCAAGACGCTCCTTAGGAATTCTATTTATACCCAACCGTGAAAAAATATAATCAAAACGCCCACCCGCAGACAAAGTCGCAGAGCAGAAAATCACACTAGAGCAGCGATTGTAAAAACTCAAATTGAGAAACTCGCCGACTTCCAAAGGCGCGGCCGAAGCTTCAGCCAAAGCACCCGGTCCATGCGAACGCTCAATCCAAAAGACATACGAATCATCAGAGCCCGACATTATGATGTCAGTCGCATTTATCAGTTCCTCAACACGAGAAACCGCCGACCGCAATTCCGTAACATCTCCGGCGGCAAGATTCAACTCCCCGCTCAAATCGCCTTGCACGATATGAATAAGATTATCCAACAGCTCCAAAAGCTTTTTTTGAGCCTCCGTAAAAGCCGCCTGCGCAATCCTAACATTTTCCCAGTTCTTGTCAGGTGCAGGCAAAGGGGCATCAGGAGCCACAGGCTCAAATCTATACCTCAAAGGAGCATCGCTTTTAGAGACAAGGGCATACAACTCCTTGAAAAAGACATCTGACCTCGCATAGATATTCTTAACAGCGACAAAAGCGTCCGCAAGGGAATTCTCAAACTCATCAGGAGTTAAAACCGTAAACGCACCGCTTTCATAACGCCGCTTCAAGTCATACAAAGCCCCGCGCGACCTCTTGCCCCTTTGCTGGGCAATGCGATTCAAAACCGAAGCCAATGATGAAGGCGAAAGAGTAAGAGTAAAATGGGCAGTTGCCGACTCCTCCAAATTATGCGCCTCGTCAAAAACAATCTGAGAATATTTTGGTATGGAAATCGGCGAATCAAGGCCAAGCTCGGAAAAAACAAGAGAATGGTTGGCAATAATCAAATTTGCGCGCAAAGCCCTTTCTCGGGCCTTCTGTATAAAACACCTATGATAAAGCTTACAGCCGCGTCCGCGACATTCATCTGAAGAACAAGTAAGCATAGAAAGAAACGACGGTTCAACGGCACCACTCCCCGTAAGGGCGTCCAAGTCGCCGTCGGGAGTCGTTACAACCCACACAACAGTCGCAATCAACATTCGAATCTCAGGATTAGAAAGCGTATCCTCCACCCCCTCATCCATCAACTGCGACAGCCTGCGAAGACAAAGGTAGTTCGTCCGCCCCTTTATAATTGCAGAAGCAAGCTCAGGCATACCTGGAAATGCCCGGGCCTCCGAAATCATTCTGAGAACTGCCGGCAAATCCTTTTGAATAAGCTGCGATTGCAAATTCTTAGTATTCGTACTTATAACAACGGGAACATCATTCAGCTTCGCCCAGAGAGCGGCAGGAAGAAGATACGCCAAACTCTTGCCAATGCCGGTACCGGCTTCAGCAATAAGATGGTGCCCCTGATTAAAAGCATCGACAACAGCCCTCAGCATTTGGATTTGTCCAGGTCTAGGTTCATAACCCTCAACAAGACGGGAGAGCATACCACCCTCCTCCAAATAAGCCGAAACAGATGAAACATCCAAAGGAGTACAATCATCAAGCGTAGGAAGGCTAGGCCGTTCAACCCGTTTAACCGTAGCCTTAAAAGAATCAAACCAAGGACGTACCTCACCGTCGTTCAAATGGTCGTCATGCCATCTCGAAAAGAGCTTTGCTAACGCAACCTCATCAATTGAAACAGCCAATGCGGCAACCATATCAAGAACCCAATGCGGAAGAAAATCAAGCCGAGAAGCACACTCCTGCCAAATCCTCCACAGCTCCTCGACATCCTTCAAATTATCAAGAGCATTGTGCCAATACTGCGTAGCCTCAGGATACAAAACGGAACAAAGAGCGTAAGCGTCAACAACAAACCAATTGTGCAAAGATGCCTCAGCGATCAAAGCACCGACATTTGAAATATCATTTGTGATAAAAAAACGGCAATCCGCATCCTCCCTCTTTGGCCAAACAACCATAGAAGAAGACTCGGCTCGAGACCACACAACTTGGAACTGCACACTATCTCTATTGTCGACTTCACTCATTGTCCATCACACATATCGTGACAAAACTACAACTCAATCGTCGCAACCACAGGGAAATGGTCAGAAGGATAAAGCTTTTTCCCCGGGCGGGCGTCATTGATTGTTTCATAGTCAAGAACCCTCACACCAGGAGAAACATAAATATAATCAATACGCATGCCATATTTCCCGTAGGCGTCGATACCGCTTAAAGATTCGTCCCTGAAATTGCGCTCATCAACCGTGGCATCCAAAGCCTCGGAAATAGACACCTCATAATCAAGCCATTCCCATCCTGACGCCGAACGCCACGAACCCCTTGGAGTTGTCTCAGACTCATACAAAGCATCCCTAAGAATTGCAGCAACGGCCTTTGCCGGAGCATCCGTCTCAAGACAGTTATGATCACCGGTAAATACAACAGGAATTCCATCGCCAATCTTCTTCATACGCTCAATCACAAGCAGCATACCGTTTTTACGGGCCAATTCACTAACATGGTCAGTATGGGTATTAGCAAAACAAAATCTCTTACCACTTAAACGATCGCGAAGAACCAAATACGAGCATACTCGCGGGCACCCGGCCCCCCAGCCCCTTCGCCCGGGAATGTCAGGAGTCTCCGAAAGCCAAAAGGTTCCCTTGGCAAGAAGGTCAAAACGGCTCTTGCGATAACATACAGGTGAAGCCTCGTCACTCACCCTATCAGCATTACGATGCTCACCGACAAACTCATACTCTGGCAGATTATCGCGCAAGAACTTAGCCTGATCTGGGCAAACCTCCTGCAAACCAAAGACATCAAGATCAAGTCTACTCACAAGCGCAAGCAAATCCCCCTTACGCTCCACCCAAGCATTAGGCGTACCGCGATCAGCACTGCCATTCACACCAGAGTAGCGGATATTGTATGTCCCGACCTTTATAGCATCACCAGGGACGCTCGCACACCCGACAGCCAAAAAAATCACCCCCAAAGCACAAATTAAATAAGCCTTCATAATATCTGATAATTCCTCATTAAAACTTGACAATAGTATCAAAACCAGCCCCCCTAGTCAAACAACCAAACTGCGGTGTCACACTATCAATATTGTTAAGTCTAATGTCTCGCGTCTAATGTCAATTTCGCTACTGGGGTAAGTGGAGATTGGGAGTTGAGTAGTTTCTCCGCGTTAAAAACTATCAAACTCGCAAACTATCAAACTGATTCCACTTGCAAACTTTGCTTACGCTATGGGAAGTTATTGAGTTAAGATTTTGGTATATCAAGTCTAATAGCACTTAAAAGTTTTTGGAAACTACTTTATTTTGCCGCGTGGGCGAGTTAGCCCGCGCACCTCTTAAAAGTTTTTTTACCAGTTGTCTAGGTTGTTTCCAATCTTAAAACTTTTAAAGGACAGTCCTTTCTGATTCTGATAATCCGCTCTTTAAAGGCCAGACTTTAAAAACAAAAATTGCGGATGCCGTGCTGTCCGTGGGGCCGCATTTCGAAAAACCGCTACCCACCAGCGACTATGAAACATCCGCAAGGGAAACAATTCGCTTAGGCGATATTGTTTCAAGTCCTTTAATAGTATCAGATGGTGGAAATACTGTCAATTTTTCTTTTGAAAATGTCATCAATACCCAAGCAGCTCGTCTTAAATCCCAGCAGATACTAGACGATATCAAAGGCACCGTTCTTGGTGATGCCATCAACAAGAACTTTAAGGAGACCTCTACGGCTAACTTGATTGGCCAAACAATCACAAGCCCTGCGGACTTGGCGGCACTTGCACAGATTTACCGCAATCCCAGCTTTGAGACTTTCCGCTACTTCTTTGTCAAGAATGGCGAGGTTGTTTGGCAAACTGGTGTAACAGCAAGACTTCCAAATTACTCACCTGATACCGTCCCTGCGATTAGAAGTATGGAAATTATCGCGCTGACTTAACTGATGTTTCAAGTGTGCTTGAAAATGGGGAAATGCCCGCCCAACTGAATCCCCTCGGCGCAGCTATAGATACGGGTGGTTTAGGAGGGGTCTTCACCGCCGCATCTACATCCCAAAACGATATCGTATCACAATCCGCTCCTACTGTCAACTGGGGGCACTATCAATATTGTTAAGTCTAATGTTTCGCGTCTAATGTCAATTTCGCTACTGGGGTAAGTGGAGGTTGGGAGTTGAGGAGTTTCGCCGCGTGAAAAAACTGTCAAACTCGCAAACTGTCAAACTGCTCCTACTTGCAAACTTTGCTTAAACTATGGGAAGTTATTGAGTTAAGATTTTGGTATATCAAGTCTAATAGCACTTAAAAGTTTTTGGAAACTACTTTATTTTGCCGCGCGGGCATGTTAGCCCGCGTACCTCTTAAAAGTTGTTTTTACCAGTTGTCTAGGTTGTTTCCAATCTTAAAACTTTTTAAGGTACAGTCCTTTTTGATTCTGATAATCCACTCTTTAAAGGCCAGACTTTAAAAACAAAAATTGCGGATGCCGTGCTGTCCGTGGGGCCTGGTTCTAAAGAACTGCTACCCACCAGCGACTATGAAACATCCGCAAGGGAAACAATTCGCTGAGGCGATATTGTTTCAAGTCCTTTAATAGTATCAGATGGTGGAAATACTGTCAATTTTTCTTTTGAAAATGTCATCAATACGCAAGCAGCTCGTCTTTAACTATTAGTGTCAGACAATTATACTTGACATAAAACAAAACCTTACTATACTAACACAATAAATAGTCGGTATTACAAAATCTCTGAGACTCTGTGCCGCTGTGTTAAGATTAAAACTACCGCTCGCATTTTGTTCCGCACCGTAATCTCATTTTCAAAACATCACCTCTCTATATTCCTAAAACCAAACATTATAAACCAACAAAATCCCAAAATGAGATTATTGTGCGGAACAAATTTTACCCATTTCTTCTGCGTTCTTTGCGGGAAAATTTTTAACTTATCCGTCATTAAATTGCACAAGTTCTCCTTTTTGTGTACCTCGCCGAAAGCACAAAAAACTTAACCCAAAAAATACAAAAATTCTTCACTATTACCTATTACCTATTACCTATTTCTGAATTCCGCACTGTTCTACATCCGCAACCTTGGAGAAGGATATTGTCGACATTCAATAAAAACGCATTTTCAACTTGCGATAGATTAAGCTTTTTGGTATGATTGATATCTTAATAGTTTGATTTTTAACTTGCTACTGCAGCAATTAAGGGGAAATTATGGAAGACTCAACTTCTGTGGACATCAAGACGCTTGAATTCAACTTTACACAGGCACTTGAACAGGCGCCAATCAATTGCGACGCACTTATCAGCGACCTCGAAAAAGCCCATGAGCTTAAGAGCTATACAGCTGACAAGTTGGCAAATATGCTTCAGGATAAGCTCATTGCCTCAAAGGATGTTGATGGTCTTATTAAGGTCCTTCAGAAAAAGGCTGAGTGGAATGACAACACTCCTGTCTTTGGTCAAGCCATTCTTGATGCTCTTCGTCAGGTTGCCACAGACCGCAACTTCATCAAGTTTGTAATCAGCTCCAAGTTTGGCAAGGTCAAGCCCACTGAGTCTTTTCGCCGTCTTGGTATCTTGCGTTCCCTTAAGCAGGGTGCCACCTTCTTTGACAAGACATGGGGTCTCGGCGAAGTCACTCGCGTAGACAACTTCAATCTCAAGGTCTATCTTAATTTCCCCACTAAGCCAGACCATGCGATGTCTTTTGAGTATGCTGCCGAAACTCTTAAGATTGTCCCTGAAAGTCATCTTCTTGCAATCGCTCATCGCGATCCCGCAGCTATCAATGATATGATTGCAAACCGTCCTGGCGAGCTGATTAAGTCAGCTATTGCCAGCTTTGGTCCCTCAACAATTGCCCGTCTCCAGAATCTCCTTGATAATTATGGTATTATCAAAGCCGATGATTGGAAAGCATTTTGGTCACGCGCCCGCAAGGCTGTCGCATCTGACCCGCTCGTCAATGTTCCTCCAAAGCGTTCCGATCCAATCACGATTCGCGCTTGCGCATTGACCTACGATGACGCATGGTTTGCCGATCTTAAGACTAAGCGCAACATCCCTGAGCTCTTTGACACCATCTCTCTCTACGAGAACACCGAGGGTAAGCCTGCAACGACTCCATACGCAATGGAGGTTTTGACAGATAGGTTGATGTTTGCCATCAATGGCGCATTCCTCTATCCGCCTCCAATGTTTACCCGTCTCGTCCTTTTGGCTCAGCGTCTCAACATCTCAACTCCACGCGATGAGCTGGTTGAAGTCCTTCTCGATGACAATCGCTTCTTGATGGCTGGCGATAAGCTCTCTGTCGGTGAAGCTGGCGAGATGGTTCGCTTCATTGTCAACACCCGTCCTGAAGCAGTCGGTTTGCTACTCCAGAGCCTCCCTGAGATGAACTACAGCCTTCTCAAGCAGACGATGGAAGTTCTTCGCAATGTACCTGATTTTGTCAAGCAGCTTCAGGATTGCACCCGCGAACTTCTTGCTTCTACCTCAGCTCCAGCAACACTCCTCGTTTGGACCTTGCGCGATAACGACTGGGAAGACCTCAAGGATTGGAAGCTTCCTTCGCTCTACGAACTTATGGAGCATGCCATTGCAATTTGCGAAGACCAGGCAGCAACTGGCGAGCTTCTCCATATGCAGCATTATTTGAGAGATCTTTATGCCAAGTCAAAAGTTGAAGGCTGGTTCGGCAAATCATTCGCTGCTCTTAACCCGCTTCAGCAGGAAGCTCTCTTTATGCGCTTGCAGAACAATTTGGCTGTAGCAGAGCCCAAATATCAGCGCGAGCTTGTCAAAACAATGACAGCAATCAACCCAGACCTTGCCAACAAGAAGGTATCCGCAGTTGCCCGTCCCGTTGAAGCTCCTGAGCTCCACTACACATCTTGGAGATCACTTCACGCCCGCCAAGAGCAGTTCCGTCAGCTCGTCGAGGTCGAAATTCCCAAAAATACCCAGGACATCGCCTTTGCGCGCGGCTATGGCGACCTTCGCGAAAACTTCGAATACCAGTCGGCTAAGGATCAGCAGCGCATCCTTCTTGCTCGCCGCGAGGAGTGGAGTGTTGAGCTTGAAGCAATGCATGGTGCCTTCTTCTATGACACCGTTGTTGATTTCTCTGTCGTTGGCACAGGTACAGAGGTCACCCTTGAAAAGGCTGATGGCACAACAATCAGCTATTCTATCTTGGGCGAGTGGGACAGTGACGAAGAGCTCAACATTCTCCCCTGCCGAAGCAAGTTAGCAAAGCTCTTTGCCGGCAAAAAGATTGGTGAGAAGGTAACAATCCCATCCGTTGTCGGTGAAGAAGAGGTAACCATCAAGGCAATTGCTCCGCTTTCTGAGGTTGTCCGCAAGTGGATTGGGCAGCCCGCCGTTGAAAATGCATAAAATGCGAAAAGGCGTGGCGCCAAAGCGTCGCGCCTTCTTTTTTTACAAATCCCCCAACAATACACACAGGTAATCATGAAGAAATACAACATTGGTCTCGTTGGAGTCGGTGCAGTTGGCGCCGAAATGATAAGCGTCCTCCGCCAGCGCAATTTTCCTGCTGAAACAATTCAAGTCTTCGCTTCCCGCGAACGCGATGAAGTTATCGCTGGCGAAACCTTCCATGTCATGCCAACGACCAACGACTCATTCAAGGGGCTTGACATCGTCCTCTTCGCTGGCGGCACAGATGCTTCTGTCACCTATAGAGATGCCGTCGTCGCGGCTGGCGCTGTAATGATCGACAACTCTCGCGCCTTCCGCATGGATGACGATGTTCCGCTGGTCGTTCCTCAGGTTAACGCCGAAGACCTTGAATGGCATAAGGGTGTTATCGCAAATCCAAATTGCACAACCTCAATTATGCTTGAGGCCGTTGCCCCATTGCATAGGGCAAAGAAGCTTCGTCGTCTTGTCGCATCCACATATCAAGCCGCATCCGGCGCAGGCGCAAAGGGTATGCAGGAGTTAGAGGAGCAGATGGCAGATATGGCAGCCGGCAAGGAACTCACTGTCAAGGCCTTCCAGCACCAGCTCACCTACAATCTAATTCCACATATTGACAAGTTCGACCAGGAAAATTGGTACACTCTCGAAGAGCTCAAGATGCGTAACGAAGCACGCAAGATGCTCCATGCACCCGATTTGCTCCTCTCCTGCACCTGCGTCCGCGTACCAGTTCCTCGCGCCCACTCAGAATCGCTCAACCTTGAGTTTGAAGAAGAAATCACACCAGAAGAGGCACGCGAGATTCTAAATGCCAGCATCGGTGTCAAGGTCGTTGACGATCCTCTCAGCAATTCATATCCTATGCCACTTGATGCATCTTCAAAGTATGATGTCCTCGCAGGTCGCATCCGCCAAGACATCTCCCGCACCGACCGTCGCGGACTTGAAATGTTTGTATCAGGCGACCAGCTCCTTCGCGGTGCAGCACTCAACGCCGTTGAAATTGCAGAAGAGCTTGTAAAGCGCAACCTCGTCCGTAAGTAATCGCTTCGCAAGAGGAGACATCATGGCATACGATAAAATTCAGAAGCCCATTGATGGTGCTGACATTCGCATTATCGACGGCAAGCTCTCTGTACCAGACAACCCAATCATCCCATTTATCGAGGGTGACGGAACTGGGCCTGACATTACCAAGGCTGCGATGGAAGTATGGAATGCTGCTGTAGAAAAGGCATACGGCGGCACAAAGCGCATTGCCTGGATGGAAGTCTATGCTGGCGAAAAGGCCAATGCCGTATATGGTCCCAACACTTGGCTACCACAGGAAACGCTTGATGCAATCCGTGCACAACTCGTTGCAATAAAAGGCCCCTTGACAACACCAGTCGGAGGAGGCATCCGCTCACTCAATGTAGCATTACGCCAAGAGCTTGACCTCTATGTATGCTTGCGTCCAGTCCGCTGGTTCAAGGGCGTCCCCTCACCCGTCAAGCATCCAGAGCTCACCGATATGGTTGTCTTCCGTGAAAACACCGAAGACATCTACGCCGGTATTGAATGGACAAGTGGCTCACCCGAAGCAATCAAGGTCATCGATTTCCTCCAGAAAGAAATGGGTGTCAAAAAGATTCGCTTCCCCGAAACCTCATCAATCGGAATCAAGCCAGTTTCAATCGAAGGTACCGAACGCCTTGTTCGTGCTGCAATTCAGTATGCAATCGATAACGACCGCAAGTCTGTCACAATCGTCCACAAGGGCAATATCATGAAGTTCACCGAGGGCGGCTTCAGAGATTGGGGTTATGCACTCGCGGCACGCGAATTCGGCGCTCAGCCAATTGATGGCGGCCCATGGCACCACTTCACAAATCCAAAGACTGGTCGCGACATAGTAATCAAGGATTGCATCTGCGATGCCTTCCTACAGCAAATCCTCACCCGCCCGGCAGAATACGATGTTATTGCCACACTAAACCTCAATGGCGACTACGCCTCAGATGCGCTTGCGGCTTGCGTAGGCGGCATTGGAATAGCCCCAGGCGGCAACATCAACTATACAACAGGCGCAGCAATCTTTGAAGCTACCCATGGTACAGCTCCAAAGTATGCAGGGCTTGATAAAGTCAATCCCGGATCGCTCATTCTCTCTGGCGAAATGATGCTTCGCTATATGGGCTGGGATAAGGCCGCCGACCTCATCATAAAGGCAATGGACGCAGTTATTGCCTCCAAGACCGTCACCTACGACTTTGCTCGCCTGATGGAAGGTGCAACTGAAGTCAAATGCAGCGAGTTCGGCAAAGCCCTCGTTGCAGCCATGTAAAGCTTCGGTTTTGTAATACCCAAAAGAGGTGACCTCAGGTCGCCTCTTTTTTTTCAGCCCTTGTCCCAGCAGAACAAATGTGCTAAAATTCAACCCCTTACCAAAACGGAGTAAAATATGATTCTAATCAAGAATGGTTGTATTAAAACAATCACATCAGAAGAAATTAAGAATGGTTGTATTCTTATTGGTGATGACGGCAAGATTGCAGCCATTGGAACTGACATATCTATTCCCAAAGAAGCCGATGTCATAGATGCGCAAGGTCGTCTGGTGACACCTGGCTGCATAGAAGCCCACTGCCATATCGGTATTGGCGAGCCCCTGATCGGCTGGGCTGGCCATGATTATAATGAAACCAGCGACCCCATAACACCACATCTGCGCGCCATTGACGGCATAAATCCTTTAAGCTCCGAATTTAGAAGTGCCGTCGAAGGTGGCGTTACAACACTTTGTATTACTCCTGGAAGCGCAAATGTCATCGGCGGCTCTGTTGTCATCGTTAAAGCCATTGGCAAACGCATAGACGATATGATAGTCAAAGACCCCGCCGCAATAAAATGCGCCTTTGGTGAAAATCCAAAAAACTATTTCGGGCAGATGCAAAAAAAGGCCCCAATTACAAGAATGGCAATTGCGGCACTCCTAAGAGAAATACTCTACAAGGCAAAAATATACGCCGAAGATAAAGCCGTCGGTCGTAGTGTCAAATTTGACATGAAGCTTGAAGCACTCCTACCCGTCATTCATAGGGAAATACCATTAAAGGTACATGCCCATCGCGCTGATGATATCTTTACTGCGATTAGAATTGCAAAAGAATTCAACATAAAACTCACCCTCGATCATTGCACTGAAGGCCACTTAATTGCCGATGAGTTAGCAAAAGAAGGCTACCCGGTCCTTGTCGGGCCATCATTTGGCTCTCGCCCCAAGGCAGAGCTTGAACATAAAACCTTCATTACTCCTGCCGCCCTCCATAAAGCAGGCTGTGAAGTTTCAATCATAACCGATTCCGATGTAACCCCAGCGCAAAATCTGCCGATGTTTGCAGGTATGGCGGCAAAAGCAGGACTTCCAATTGATGCAGCATGGCGTTCCATAACAATCAATCCGGCCAAAGCGCTAGGAATAGATAATCGCCTAGGCTCGCTTGAAGTCGGAAAAGACGCTGATATTGTAATTTGGACCTCAGACCCATTAACTGAAATTGGTGGTAAAGCATTCATCGCACTAATCGATGGAAAGCTCGTAAACTGCTAAAATCCATTTATTTCTCTACTTAAGAAAAAAGTTCTTGCCTTCTTCTCTAAATAGTGGTAAAATAATTGCATACTTTTTTGGGGGTATAGCTCAGTTGGTAGAGCGTCTGAATGGCATTCAGAAGGTCAGCGGTTCGACCCCGCTTACCTCCACCATCTTAATCATTACGCCAGTCTATATGACTGGCTTTTGTTTTTCTAAGATTTCAGTCAAATAGTCAATACAGGTCTCTTCAGTGTGACTGCGGCATAGCGCACCGAGTGCGGCAAAACTACCTTAGACTTGTACTTTAAACACATAATCACCGAAATCCTTATTTTGTAATTTAAGATATGGCGGTGTGAAATTTTGTCACATTGTGGTACAATAATATTATGTCATCTGAATTCTTCGATAAGGTCTTTGACCGCATAAATAAAATTGATGCTAGTAGCCTCAAAAATCAATTAAAGCGTCTGTCTGGCGAATTAGCTATGATGGAGACCGTATTCCGTTCCATTCAGGAAGGAGTTATGGTAATTGGAGCAAACGGCTGTCTTATATATGCCAATGGTGCTGCAGAGCACTTGCTCTCCTTTAGTGCCGACAAGATAAAAGGTAAGCCGGTGTCAACTTACTTTGGTGATATTGACTGGAATCCAATGACCGATGTTGATTGGGAGAAAACCGATGGAGAAGACTGGTCTCACCTTTTAACAAGAGAGTTGGAGTTGACATACCCGGAGCGAAGAATTTTAAGCTTTTATGCTGTGCCGATGCCAGATGCTGACAATACATCCAAACCCAATGCTTTGGTCATTTTGCGTGATGTGACACATGAACGCGACCAAGAAGCTTCAGCGCTTGAAGACGAGAGACTTAATGCCGTAAAAACGCTTGCAGCCTCTGTCGCCCACGAAATCGGAAATCCTCTTAATGCCCTAAATATTCATTTACAGCTTTTGGCGCGCGAGCTTCGTAATCTTGAGGACGAAAACAAGGAAAACCTTCAAGAGCTTGTGAATGTATCTAAAAACGAGGTAAAGCGTCTTGACTCTATAATCACCCAATTTCTCCAAGCACTTCGTAACTCCAAACCCAATCTGGAGCCTGGCAATGTTGTTAAGCTCATAATGGAGACGCTTGATATAATGCGGGTTGATGTTGAAAATCGCCGTATTGAGATTAAGGTTACCGGAATTTCCCGCGTACCTGTAGTGATGCTTGATGAAGGGCAGATTAAACAGGTATTTTTCAATCTTATAAAAAACGCTATGGAAGCGATGCCGGACGGAGGTACCTTGGGAATTGACATTTCGGCAGGGGATGCATTTCTTAGGATAGATTTCACTGATAGCGGCATGGGGATTCCCGAGGAATCGCTTGGACGAATCTTTGAGGCATACCATACTACTAAAACAAAGGGGACCGGACTTGGGCTAATGATTGTCAAACGCATCATCCAGGAGCATGGCGGTCGTATTGAAGTTTCAAGCAAGGAGGGTGAAGGCACGCGCTTTAGAATTCTCCTTCCTTTGGCTGAGCGTCGTATTAGAAAGTTAACATCGGCAAAATAGGTAGCAATCAAAATGAAAAACAAAAAATCAATTCCACACGATGAAGATTTATTCTCTCAACCTAAAAATAGCTACAAACGAAAAAACAGGATTTTAATCGTTGACGACGACCGCAATACCAGAGAAGGTCTTGAGCGGGCTCTAAAATTTCGCTATGAAGTAATCTTGGCCCCGGATGCTCAATCTGGGCTTAATATACTAAAAGAGCAAGTAATAGATTTGATACTTTCTGATATTAGGATGCCCGGGCTTTCAGGTATGGAATTTCTTGAAAAGGTGAAAGAGGCATCTCCCGATACTCCATTTATACTTTTGACAGCATACGGAAGTGTTGAGGTGGCTGTTGAGGCAATGCGCTCGGGCGCCTATGATTTCCTCCAAAAGCCAGTTGACCTTGACCAGCTTGAGCTTAGAATTGAGCGGGCACTTGAGACAAAAGCCTTAAAAACCGAGGCAAAAAAACTGGCAACTCTAAACGCAGACCTTCAACTTCAGCTTGACGAACGCTTTGGTCTGGACAATATCATAGGCTCTTCAGAGGCAATGGAAAAGGTCTTTAAGCTTGTCAAAGCCTCCGCGCCTACTAATGCGACAATTCTTGTCAGCGGAGAAAGCGGTACCGGCAAGGAATTGATTGCTCGAAGTATTCACAAGCTCTCGCGCCGTTCAAATGGTCCGTTCATCGCAGTTAACTGTGCTGCACTCCCCGCAACACTCCTTGAAAGTGAACTCTTTGGTCATGAAAGGGGGGCATTCACTGGTGCTGAAGCGCAAAGGAAAGGTCGATTTGAGCTTGCATCTGGCGGCACTCTCTTTCTTGACGAGATAGGTGAGATTGATCACCCTACACAGGTAAAGCTTTTGCGAGTCCTTGAAGACAAACGCTTCGAACGCGTAGGTGGGACTGAAACTATTCAAGCTGATATTAGACTTGTCACTGCAACCAATAAGAATCTCAAAGAGCTTGTTGCAAACGGAACATTTCGCGAAGATTTATACTATCGTCTTGTTATTGTTGAGATACCGCTTCCGCCACTCAAGGAGAGGACTGATGACATCCCTCTTCTTGCGAAAAAATTCCTGAAAGACTTTGCAAATCAAAATGAAAAAAATGTAACAAAGATTAGCAATGATGCAATCAATAAGCTTTGCGCCTATGAATGGCCCGGCAATGTGCGCGAGTTACGCAATACGATAGAGAGAATGGTTGTGCTTTGCGAAGGAGACACATTGACCGAATCAGACATCCCTGAAAACATCCGCGAAGCCGTCAAAGGAGATACTCCCAAAAAGAGTTCAGTCTCATTGACAAACGGCTCACTGCAATCGACTGAAAAAGACAAGATTTTGGCTGTATTGGAAAAACATAACGGCAATCGAACGAGAGCGGCAATCGAGCTTGGCATTTCTCGTCGCACAATTATCCGCAAACTTGAGCAATATAACTTGGAGTCGCCAATCAAAGACAGCACCAAAAGCAATCTAAAATGAGCTCTTCTACTCCTTTGAAATAGGAATGCTAATTATGACAACACTAACGCTCCTTGCCTTTTCCGCGACTATTTTACCGCTTGCATATTTCTTGATTCGTATTCTTCCTAAGACAAAGCCGCTCTCGGCAGCGGCAGCCCTAATTATCGCGGCTATCTTTGGTCTATTTCTCTTTACCCGACATCATGAGGATGCATATTCCGGACTGGATACCGCAGCCTACGGAGCTATGGCAGATGCCTTCCGTGAAGGGCATCCCCTAATTTCACAAGATGAGGTAGCTTCTGCAATGCCACCTAACAGGCTACTTGATTTTCTCTATCGTGCTCCGAAGGATGCAAACTCAAGTTGTCGACCGACTCGTACAACAACATTCCAAATAGATATCGGTAAAAAAAATTACGCTCGCACATTTCCATTCTATATGCCGATGCTTTCCATGGCTGAGGCGGGAAGCGGACTAGGGAGAAACTTCATTCCTCTAGTTGGTATGCTTTGGGTGGCGATGCTTTTAATGACGGCTATAAGATTTGGTGGAATAATTGGCATAATCCCCGCACTTGCGCTGATTCTTTGCACTGTTTATCCCTCTTGGTTTTTTAGGGGTGAATTTGCCGAAGCAGTCGCATTCCCTCTTATAACCTCAGCTTGGCTTTCCGCAATGGCAAAGCCATTTAAGAAGAAAATATCTTATGCAATCGCAGGCTTTACAATGACCTTCGCCTTGGCATTCCATCTTACCGCCGCATTACTTGCAGCCCCTATCGCCTTGGCAATAATCGTCACATCAAGGGATATAAAAGAGAGAATTTCACTACTGTTTGGTGCTGTAGTCGGTTTTATACCGCTATGGCTCATAACGCGCTATGTCTGCGCCCCATATGGCAATTGGACAAAGCTCTCTGCGCTCAAGCACATAGCTACATCTCACCTTGAACATTCAGTTCTTTTCTTTGGTGTAGTGCTTTTAGCATTGTTGACGGTTGGCGTCATCGCATTGGCTTCTAACAAAAAATTACGAATCGTCGCCTATTCCATCAATAAAAGGCTCCCCGCTTGGAGTTGGCTCATTGTGGGAATTATCCCGGCTGTCTTACTGGCACTTCTTGCTTCACCGTTAAAAGACAGATTCAACCTTGCGATAAGTTTATCATGGCAAAGCCTCCATGCCGCACCGATTATTTTGTGGATTGTTGCCTCTCTTGCAATGCTTCACAATCAAAAGAGAATATCAAGACGCATTCTTTGGCTCCTTGTTTGCTGGGTTACATGTGCATTTCTTCTGATTCTCGGTCAAGAGGTCTCGGCAAATCACGGACGCACAGTTGGGGCATGGAGCTTCCGCCGGATGCTGCCACCAATAATAGCCTTCATTGCAATTTTTCTATCTCCCTTAGCGAAAAGATTCGCTGCGCTAAATGGTTTGCATAAAAAAATCGCGATCTCCCTGCTAACCGTACTTATGTTATACACCCCTATAAAACATCACCTTGCCTACACTGCGATAAATGGACAAGGTTCAGAAAAAATCGCAAATGAAATATCACTAGAGCTTGCTCAGCTTGCGCCGTCTCCAATAATCTTTGATTATTTTCTCCATTCCGTACCATTCTCTTCAAAGCCAAACAATCGGATAGTCGGTATTGGAGATCATGCCCGTCAAAATTGGAATCGAGTCGCTGCTTGGATATCTACAATTGCTCAAACCGGCACCGTCCATATTGTATCCTCATATACTCCGCCTAAGCTTGAACTCGACATGGCATTCATTCCCGTAAAGGCATTCAATGCAGATATTTCAATGGCATCATCCAGCACCATACTTGATGTCAAGAATACAGCGAAGAAAATCTCCAATACCCTAATTAAACCCATACATCTCTCGAAGCTTGACAATGACACGCTCTTGCAACAGGAGATTACCTTTGACGGCTCTCCAATCGGACTTCGCGGCAATTGGCACTTTATGAGAAAGGGTGGCGCCTGGAGCCGCAGCAACTCCGGCATAGTCGCCCCTCTCCCATCACCTGGAACAAATATTGTCGCTGAACTTGATGTTTCGTGGTATCCTCCAGAAGGCGGTCCATCCAATCAAATGGTTAGGATAACCTACCCTGGAATAAAATACCTTGCACTGATTACCGTTAAAGCAGGTCTGCAGACTATCAAAACGACATTTGTATCCGAGAAAGCAAATCCTGCTATGGGCATCTACACAATTACCCCAGTAAACCCATACAATCCCGCCGCATACGGAATGAAAAATTTCCCAAATGACTTGGGTGTCTTCTTCCATAAAGTAACTTTCACGCAAACAATTAAGGAAAATACAGGCAAATGAAAAAAACACATCTTCTGTCTTTAGCATCTGTAGTCTTTGCCATTTTAACAACGGCAAGTGCTCAGGAAAAGCCGATATTTCGCTATGGGGGAGACATCAGACTCAGACAGGAAATCTGGGATGAGATTCCATTGCCGACAGACAATCCGTCAATTGCAAGAAATGGCTACAACAACTCTTACCGCCTGCGCACCAGACTCTATGGCTCAATAAATGTACTCCATAATCTGAACCTCAATTTAAGGGCCGTCAACGAGCTCCACGAAACACCGTCAGGAGCAGAGGCCTATGTTTGGCCCGACGAACTTGTTTTTGATCTGATAAACCTCGAGTTAAAAGATTTCCTCGGCAACGGCTCAAAGCTCGTCTTGGGCAGACAAGAATTCATTCTGGGGTCGGGGCGGCTGATAATGGACGGCACACCTCTTGACGGATCGCGCACATCGTATGTAAACGGTCTCCTGTTACATAAGCCGCTATCAGAAGACCTGTCGGCTGATATCTTTGCCGTTTACACCTCCGATGAAGATGATTTGGCGATCGGCAATCTTCACCGTAAACTCCCGGGATATTCACCTGCGGTTGACGGGAGAGATGAAGCTGCCGCCGGGCATAAATTCCCGTTCAGAAAAGTCAAAGGGCTCGCTCTACTATATTTGGAAACATGAGACATCTGCAAAAAAAGCTGATGGTGAAAAAATTGACAATGCAGACATCCATGTCATCGGTGCATGGATAAAACCGGAGTTTACCGACACAATCTCCGGCGAATTTGAATACGCCTATGAATTTGATCCAAATGACGAGAACGGTATAGACGCATCCATGGCATTTGCGGGTCTCACATACACACACCGGTGGAATCACATTTCAACTTTCTTTGGAATCAATTACGAATATCTTTCAGGCGACGACCCGACTACCGACCGCAATGAAGCCTTCAACCCCATCCTCTGCCGCGCACCCCTCATCAGCGAACTGGTAATCTATTGCTATGATTCCGAAGGAGCGGGAAATTGGAATAATCTCCACTATCCACATTTAACTATGGGTTTTTCTGAAGAATCCGGGCACAATCTGACACTCACATTCGGATATATGGGAGCTGAAGAAAATAACAGCGTCGGCAAAGGATACAACCGCGGCTGGCTCTACACAGCCCACTACGGCTTCCCTCTTTTCAAAGGGACAAAAAACGGCATGGGCAAAACCTCTGGCTATGTCAGATTAGAGATTCTTGACCCTGGCGACTACTACACCGCAGACCGCACCGCCTATTTCCTCCGTTGGCAAATAAGTGTCGCATTCTAGCATTCCACCGGAAAAAGCCGTGCTGAAGATATTCTTCTATTTGGCGATATTGTTTTTGCCTTAACTGGCACCAAAAGCAGGATGTGAGGTAAGACTATATCTCTCCTGCCTTCTCTAAAATATGCCTTATAAGGGTCGCTATGCTATCCGCCATGGCTATAAAGCCTGCATCATTGGGATGAATACCGTCAATAACAGTTTCATATTGATGCGCACCGCCAAAAAAGCTCATGCCATCAATAAAATAAACATTTTCATCGCCATTGTTTCTCGCCCTCAGGTAAGACTCCATAATAATGTCGCGCCTCTTGAGAATTTCAGCCTGTTCACGGGGGCGAGTCCAGTAATTTGGGCGTGATATCATAATGTACGGCAAAGAGGGATTTTTTTCTCTTATAATCTCATACATTGGATAATGGGTTGCCTTTAGGCTCTCGGGATTAGGGGCGTTGTGGTCATAATCGCAGACAAAAATGCTCATCGGAAGCCCCGCCATCCACTCGGCAATGCTTCGCTCACCTTTTGCCTGCCCCGAAAAACCAAGGTCTACAACATCTACATTCAGTGCACGAGATATAATTAAAGGATAAATATTCCCTGGTCGTGAAGCAGCCGTCCCGTGAACAATAGACGAGCCGTAGATAACGACTGGTGCTATATTGCGGTAAGGTCTTGCTTCACCAATCTTAGAGCCAGGCTTTAAGCCTATTTCCAATGAAGAAAGTGACGCATGGACAGGCAAATTGATTGTATATGAGCGATAGTGCTCTGCCTCAAGCTCAATAACTTGTTCGTATCCGTCAACCATGTCGTATGGCATACGGAACTCTTTAACGAAGCGGCTTCCGAATTCACCGTCAATATAAAGGTCAAAACCAGAAGTTGAAACTAGAGTCAAATGTGAAGACCTTCCGACCGCAAGATACTTTGCCCGAATAGCAATATACGGAGAATTAGTTGAAAAGCGGACGCGTCCGCCGGCGGATTCGCGCTGAAGCTTATCAACGCCTGGACTTGTCGCCTCACCGACCTCAATAGGCAAACGGTGAAAAAATGGTTCCGTCTCTGGTTTGTAAAGGCCATGGATTGAAAAAGGAGCCTGCCTTACATCATACCACTCCATCGGGCGGTCAGAAGCATCCGCCTTTACAATCATATTCTTGTCTATGTTAGTGTAATTCTCCATTGATTTTCTCCAGTTCAAAATCTTAAAAATTATTCTTCAGCATCAGAGACATCACAGGCAAAGAAATTGACAGCCTCTCCGCCCCAACTCCTTAGATTCCTTAAAACGACCTTTACAGTGTCACTTTTCAGATTCAAAAATATGCGAGGCTTACGGTTCTCAGTAATCTCGGTGCTAAACTCCATCCCCTTCTCCGAAATCTCGACAATGCTAACGCTTCTTAACAAATTCTTCGGCATTTTCAGCGGCTCCTCATCTAGAAAAACATGAGCACGCATTGCAAACTTCTGATATCTGGAATGGAGCGAGATGCTATTGCGCGAAAAATCCGGATCAAGCGCCATTCGCAAGATTCCAGCAGGGCGAGAAAGCAAAAGTGTAAGCGAGCTACCATCATTTATAGATATCGTATTTTCGCAACCACTAGAAGGTCGCTCTACACCATTTGTCAAAATTGCATTTTCATCCTGCGACAACTCTGCGCAAGATGTAATCAACGCATTTCGCTTAAGACCTGGAATCATGCAGCCATCCTCAAGAAGCGCCTGCTGCAACTCTCTTATATGCAATTTTGTCACGCCAGAAGGCTGACATCTGTATTTAATTGCCAAAGCCGCTCCTGTTCCAGCCGCTTGTCCCATTACCGCACAAGTCGCCATAACACGAGTTGAACTCATAGCCATGTGAGTTGCGCTAATATTTCTTCCCGCAAACATTAGATTGTGAATGTTTGACGAATAGAGAGATCTAAATGGAATCTCGTAAGGCACCTTAGGCTTGATGTGCGTTGATGAATATCCTATATGGCGCAATCCCTTCGGATTGTGATTATCCATCGTCCAACCACCGAATGCAACGGCATCATCAAAGTGTGTACCCTCCTCAAGATCGCGCTGCGTAAGGATATATTCACCGACATATCGACGGCTTTCGCGTTTCCCTGGAAGGAAACCGATCCATTCAAGCTCCCAGTTATCCATACCATGATCACCGCGATTCTTGATATGATCCCAGACGCCATAAGCAACCTTAAGCAGCTCCTCGTTGATAGCTTGAGCATCACGCAGAGTATCCTCTTCACCACCCAATTCGATCCACCAGAAATTGGTGCTGGATTTCCTCTGGATGTGATGATCCTTCAAATACATACTCTCATCATCGGGATATACATAAGCCCAATCAGGCGCTTTAAACGGACAATAATGGTCAGTTTCTCTCACCTGAATCAGACATGTATTGCCCATCGTACACTTATCAGCCGATTCTGGTGCGGCATACTCATCAAATTCCTCGCGACTCTCCCGACCTACCCGATACTGTGCTCCTGAAAGCTCAGCAAGTATACTATCGCCGGAGCAATCCACAAAAACCTTAGCCTTCACAGTGTGGAATGTATACGAATTAAGCTGCCATCCGTTAATCTCTGAAATGACATCACCGTCCATTTCACAATCAAGACATGAACAATTCAAAAGGATCTCAATATTTTCCTCACTGATAACCGACTGATATAACACCGAATCCCATATTGAATAATTCATTGTAGGATTGCGATAAATATTCTCAAGCTCAATTTCCTCAAGAATTCCACTCTCACGATTCTCTTTTCCGGCGGCGCCGCGGATAGTCATGCGAATCTCACTTGAAGCATTACCTCCCAACATTGGACGATCCTGCATCAACACAACCTTCGCGCCATGCCTAGCTGCGGCAATTGCCGCACATAGCCCCGACATTCCCCCGCCAATTACGCAAACATCCGCCGAATGACGCCTTGTCGACTCTTTTACTTTCATCGTTGGCAACCCCTGATATTCAAGCGGCTACAAAAGAGCACCGTTGCGCTTTAAAAGTTCTCTCAACTCACCGCTGTCAACGCTGCGCACACTGATGGAGTGTTTGACAGCCAATGCCGCGGCACATCCAGCCGCTTGCCCCATACCCATACAAGGCGGCATGACGCGAATCGCTCCTGCCGCCGTAGAATCTGCACTAACGCAACGCCCGGCAAGCAAAAGCTGCTCAACCTTTCTAGGTACCAGCGACCGATACGGCACACCATAATAATCCCCATCAATAGCCACATACTCATTGCTTGTAGGTCCAAACCTACCGTGAACATCAACGGAATTGGCGGCAAGAAGAATACTGTCCTCAGGCACCTTGGCAGAAATCAAATCCTCGCCCGTCAATCGATATTCTCCCTGAATATGACGACTCTCACGAATACCTATATACGAAGCCGTTGACATCAACTTTGCGTTTTCACAGCCTGGCACATACTTCTTCAAAAAACGCATTATCTCATCAGCTTGCTTACGCCCCTCGACTTCGGCAACCGTCAAGCTCTCATTATCGGTAGAATCAATACCCATTATTCGCGATGCATTA
This sequence comes from Kiritimatiellia bacterium, assembly GCA_045603485.1. Classification (GTDB taxonomy): domain Bacteria; phylum Verrucomicrobiota; class Kiritimatiellia; order RFP12; family JAAYLN01; genus RGIG5952. The sequence continues at coordinate 48,485 of JAZUMF010000102.1, forward strand.
ACGCACCACTCATCCTTCTTAGGTCTCCTAAAAAGACCTATACTAACCCTTTTAAGCGACCAATCGCCATTTTCACGAGCCTCTGAGACTCGCCAATGCAAAGAACGATAATTCACACCATCCTTACGGTAAAAATTATGCAGATTTGCCTGAATATCAGCCTCCAACGCATCAGAGTCTACATTGCAAATGTGAAAAAACATCGTTGCAGGCTGCACCAAATGCAACTCCTCGTTACCATATTCAAAAGGCACTCCGCTTCTGGCGGCGACATCTCCGTCACCCGTACAATCAATGACAACCTGCCCCTTAATGATTTCAAGCCCACGCTTAGAGCTTACAACAACGCCGGCAATCGTATCGCCGTCCATTACCGGTTCAATAAAATCCGTGTGATAGAGAACCTTAACGCCAGCCTCAGCAAGCATTTCGTCAATCACCAGCTTAAGGCCCTCCGGATCAAACGGCGTCACATGCTCATGGCCTACAACAATCCATGAAGTAAAGCCCGTTCCCGCATGGACCTCAGACGGATGGATAGCAAAACCCCGTTCGGCCATTCTCACAACGATCTCCTCAAAGAGACCGCGTATAATCATCTTCTCACCACTCTTGTCATAACAAGTCATAAAGGGGCCGACAAGTCCGCGGGTAGCCATACCGCCGCAAGCGCCACCCTGCTCAATCAGTATAACGCTAACGCCCTCCCTAGCAGCAGCGATTGCAGCGCACATACCCGCAGGACCACCTCCGACAACCACAACATCGGCCTTCAAATTTTGCGGAAGCTCAGACACATTCGTCTTATTCATGATTTCTGCCCCTATATTTACAAAAGCCATAAACATTTAAGCTTCAATCAAAACCACAGCATTATTTTCAATTGCGTCGGCATTTGGCGTCCATGCCAGCGTACCAGGCTCTCCAATAGTGTAAAATCTCGCATTTTCAAGATCGATTCCATCTATACAAAGAGGCTGCGTCTTACCTGTAAGGTTTGCTAACATCAACGCGTGTCTTTTACCATTGGAGGCCGCAAGCACATAAAGCCTATCGACATCACACTTCGTCTCAATCTGCTTACCGAGTTTATACAACTGGTTAAATGCCACAAGCGAATAGTAGGCATGTATAGGCTTGTGCGTCTTTATATCGAAAAGCGGACAGTACGGCGAAGTGTTTGTACGCATATCATAAATCATACAAGCGTCCGTGTAACCATGCTGAAGCGCAATCATCATAGCAGCGACCTCCGCACTATGATGCGGCGTACCATATTCCCTCGGATATGGATTCCACTCGTTAAGATGGGTTTCAAGTCCGCCATAGCCAAGTTTTTCAAGTTCCTTGTGAAGCCATTCATCCATAACCGCCACTCGCGACACATCCGAATAGTTATGCCATGAGAAAAAGTCAATCGGAGAGTTATGCTCCCTTATGTAATCAAAAAATCCATAAAAGAAGTGCATCAAATTTTTCTCATGTTCACTAGGCGGAATCGTGCCAGGCATATTTGTATCCGGGTCAATCACCATTTTTGGAGCTATAGCATAAAAGCCGCAACTCGCATATCCGCCGATTTTAAGGTGTGGAAAAGATGACTTAAGATGCTTCGCGGTAACATCGTACAACTCGTAAAATTCCTCATCAGTACCGCACCACATCATTTTATTCTGTACCTCAGGCTCATTCCATATCTCCCAATAACGGATATTGTAACGGAAGCCATCAGCCCAGCCCTCAGTATAATGCCTAATTATATGCTCGCAGATACGCGCCCACTTACCGTAATCCTTAGGAGGAAATGTGTGATAAGATTTAATATACGCCTGATTCTCAATAGTGGTTCCAAGACGGAAATATGGCTCGACACCAGCCTCAACTATCGCTTTAATCAGATAATCGGTAAATGTAAAATCATAGTTTTCGGGATTGCTTTCATCTGCATCGAAATTTCGAAAGATATTTGGAATATCGACAAAACGGCCGCCACCGAAAGCGCCGCCCACATCATGAAGGCGCGAAAACGGGATGCCCGCCTCAGTCATATAGTGAAAAAATTCAGTCAATCCCTTGCCGCCAATCGGAGGCTGTCCGCCACCATGCATCGGCTTCATATCCTTTATGACTTTGTTCGTATCAATCGTTATGTTAGCCATCATCACACCTCTGCAATAAAACAAACGGAATCGCATCCCGCATTAACGGTTCCAACCGCAATTACCGTCATGAGTTTTTCATAAAAAAAAGAGGCACATCACTGGGAAACCCCAAATGATGTGCCCGGCTTTTATCTATTTCGCAGGCGATTCACAAACCGCCACAGCGAAATGTTCGGCAACAGCTGTTATTTGCTCATTGCTTCCTGAACGGCAACAGCAACAGCAACGGTCATACCGACCATCGGGTTATTACCGGCACCGATAAGGCCCATCATTTCAACATGAGCAGGAACAGAGCTGGAACCTGCGAACTGAGCATCCGAGTGCATACGACCCATAGTATCTGTCATACCATACGAAGAAGGACCAGCGGCCATGTTGTCTGGGTGAAGCGTACGACCTGTACCGCCGCCAGAAGCGACAGAGAAGTACTTCTTGCCATTCTCATTGCACCACTTCTTGTATGTACCAGCGACAGGGTGCTGGAAGCGGGTTGGGTTGGTTGAGTTACCGGTGATAGAAACACCGACATTCTCAAGCTGCATAATCGCAACGCCCTCTGGGACATTGTCTGCGCCATAGCAACGGACATTAGCGCGAGGACCCTTCGAGAAAGGCTTCTCACTAACGATCTTTACAGTCTCAGAGTATGGATCAAACTCCGTCTGGACATAGGTAAAGCCGTTGATACGAGAGATGATATAAGCAGCATCCTTACCAAGACCGTTAAGGATAACGCGGAGAGGATTGTTACGAACCTTGTTGGCGTTAAGAGCAATCTTGATTGCGCCCTCTGCAGCAGCGAATGACTCGTGACCAGCGAGGAATGCGAAGCACTCAGTAGCATCATCAAGAAGCATTGCGCCGAGGTTGCCATGGCCAAGACCGACCTTACGGTTCTCGGCGACAGAGCCGGGAACGCAGAAAGCCTGAAGACCTATACCAATTGCTGCAGCGACATCCTTAGCCTTTACGCAGCCCTTCTTAATTGCAATAGCAGCACCGACAGTGTATGCCCACTTTGCATTCTCAAAGCAAATTGGCTGGGTTTCCTCAACAATCTTGTACGGATCAACACCAACCTTGTCGCAAATCTCTTTGCACTCGTCGATAGACGAAATACCGCACTCCTTAAGGGCGGCAAGAATCTTAGCCTCGCGGCGCTCGTAACCTTCAAAAGTAGCCATTGTGATATTCCTTTCTGACTGTATGAGCCTTATTCCTTGCGAGGATCGATGTACTTGACAGCGTCTTCAAAGCGGCCATAGTGACCCTTAGACTTCTCATAAGCCTCATTAGGCTCCATACCCTTCTTGATGAAGTCTGTCATCTTACCGAGAGAAACGAACTCGTAACCGATAACTTCGTTATTCTCGTCAAGAGCCATGCGAGTGCAATAACCCTCAGTCATCTCAAGATAGCGGACGCCCTTAGCCTTTGTGCCGTACATTGTACCAACCATCGAACGCTCACCCTTACCGAGATCCTCAAGACCTGCACCGATCTGGAGACCGTCATCAGAGAAAGCAGACTGGCTACGGCCGTAAACAATCTGAAGGAAGAGCTCACGCATTGCGGTGTTGATTGCATCGCAAACGAGGTCAGTATTAAGAGCCTCAAGAATGGTCTTGCCAGGGAGAATCTCAGCAGCCATAGCAGCTGAGTGGGTCATTCCAGAGCAGCCAATTGTCTCAACGAGGGCCTCTTCAATGATACCATCTTTAACATTAAGCGAGAGCTTGCAAGCGCCCTGCTGTGGTGCACACCAACCTACGCCGTGTGTGTATGCGGAAATATCCTTGATTTCCTTAGCCTGAACCCACTTTCCCTCTTCCGGAATTGGAGCGGGACCGTGGTTGCAGCCCTTTGCTACAGGGCACTGGTGCTGAACTTCGGTTGTATAAGTCATGTCAACTCCTTAAAATTTGAAACTACCCATACATTATATCAAAAAGAGAAATTATATTCAAATTCCAAAATAACAAATTTGGCGACATTTTTCATACAAAGACAAAACCGCAATAATGATTAGCCACCATTCCAGACCAAATAAAATCGCCCACCCAAATATAGATATCGCAATCCATAAACATGTCAAATAAAGCAAGCCACATCACAAAACTTCAGCACAAGACTTTTGTCCCCCCACCCTTAAACATTTGCACATCACTAAACTTTACTCACATTCATAACTGTTAAAGCATATTCATAACAGTTAAGCATCATTTATGGCAGTCCCTTTATGACAGCCTATTAACATTCATAACAGCTTAATCATATTCATAACAACATCAATCATCTCCATATCTTAATTTTGTTCCGCACCGTAATCTCATTCTGCAAGCACCAAAGACTCGTAACAACCAACCGCCAAGGTATTATCACTCTATCTCTCTGCACTCTCGGCGGGAAAACTTATAACTACCAATCTGTACAAAAAATTGTTCCGTACCGTAATCTCATTTTGCATAATTTGTATAACAACAAGTAAATCATTGCTTCGAAATCATACTTCGAGACTTCAAAATATCGACATTGTCTTAATATCATTTATCGCAACGATATATATGATATTTCAATGTAGTAAAGATAGATGAATTTCAATATTGAATTTGGATTGCGATTTTGTTCCGCACCGTAATCTCATTTTGTGACCACCAAACCACTGAATAACCATCAAGTACCCAATACTACTATCACAAAATCTCTGCTTCACTGCGCCTTTGCCTCTCTGCGTTAAAACTTTTAGCTCCCACTTTTTTTTTCACCAGATATTCCACTTCAAATTTGTTCCGCACCATAATCTCATTTTACTCTCCACCTCAATTTCTACCTCATTCCATCACTCGTCATCCCACTTTTACATTCCCTAATTTTGTTCCGCACCGTAATCTCATTTTGTGACCACCAAGCCACCGAATAACCATTAAGTCCCCAATACTACTATCGCAAAATCTCTGCTTCTCTGCGCCTTTGCCTCTCTGCGTTAAAACTTTTAACATCTCCCTTTTTCACTTGATATTCCACTTCAAATTTGTTCCGCACCGTAATCTCATTTTACTCTCCACCTCAATTTCTACCTCATTCCATCACCAGTCATCCCACTTTTACATTCCCTAATTTTATTCCGCACCGTAATCTCATTTTGCATGGCATAGCATCCATTTCACCCTCATCCCCCTATACACCCATCAATATCACCCTCATTTCAATTTTGTTCCGCACCGTAATCTCACTTTGCATAATTTGGATGACAACAAGTAAATCATTGCACCGAAATAATACTTCGGGACTTCAAAATATATACATTGTCTTAATATCATTTATAGCAACGATATATACGATATTTTCAATGTAGTCAAATCAGGTGAATTTCAAT
>JAZUMF010000103.1:0-1610 GCA_045603485.1 Kiritimatiellia bacterium
CCTGACCTGGATGAAAAGGCCCTCCGCAAGGACTTCTTGGACGGCTACTACGGCAAAGCCGGCAAAATCATCGACAGCTACATGACGCTGCTCTCAAACTGTGCCGAAACGAGCAAATACAAAATGCGCTGCTACCGTGAAAACACCGCTTGCTGGATATCCACGGAAAATCTGGTAAAGGCAATCAACCTGATGGAAGAAGCCCAAAAAGTCGCGGCACGGGAAGATGCGGAAAACGGCGGCACCACACAATACGCAATGCGTGTCGAAAAGGATAAACTCTGCACCGAATACGCCCGACTTCTAAATTGGTATGATGTCCACGAATATCTAGGCAAGCCCACCGACAAACTGTCACTCAAGCTTGCAAAACTTGAATGGGTACGCCGTTGCAGAAGTTATGGCATCAAGGCCCACCGCGAAGCCCCCAGCTACACCGAGGTCTTTGACGCCCATGTCGAATGGTTCCTCGAATACGAAACGGGACTCAAGGAAGGTCACCTGTACTAAAGCAGATTCTTCGACCTAACAACTTCTTTTACGAAAGTGGCATCATGAACAAATTTCAGTTCGCAATCAACGGAAATCCAAACGCCGCCATCGTATTACCAGACAACCCGACCAAGATTGAGGAAACGGCAGCCAGAGAGCTTAATTGGGATATTAAGCAGATATCAGGCGCTCATTTGGCAATTGTAAAAGAAGCAGAAGCTCAAAATGAGCCAAAAGCCAAAATTTACATCGGTGCTACAAAGGCGGCAAACGACGCCGCTATCGATTTGTCTGATTTGGCAGAAGACACGACAATCGTAAAGACAATAGACGGCAATCTCTTCCTTACAGGTCACTATTCCAGAGGCCCTCTGTACGCCGTTTACACACTTCTCGAGGATATCATCGGAGTTCGCTGGTGGACGCCGACCGAAAGCAACTATCCAATTGATATGAACCTCGCGATTCCCCCTCAGGATATCACGCACACACCCAAGATTCGTTTCAGAGAAGTTTTTTATCGCGACAATCACGACCCCAAGCATCGCTCACGGTTAAAGATGAACTTCTTTACACCATTTGCATATTTATACGAAACCAAGCATCCTATGCCCATTGAATACGGGAAAGAGCACTGCCTTTGCACATGTTATCATTCTTTAGGTAGTCTGATTCCCGCCGATAAATACTTCGACACTCACCCCGAATGGTTCTCGTTAGTCGACGGCAAGCGCATCCCGAACGGGCAATACTGCTTGACCAACAAGGAATTAGAAGCCGAAGTAATCAAAAACGCAATTGAACGCATCAGGCAAAATCCCGATTGCGACATGCTTCATATAGGGCAATGCGACAACCTCAAGCGTTGCCAATGCCCTGAATGCCTTGCGCTCGAAAAAGAGGAAGGCGACAGACCGTCAGGCCCGATGATTCACTTTGTGAACCATATTGCTGAAGCCATAGAAAAGGAATTTCCTCATATCTTCGTCGACACATTCGCCTACACCTACACAAGGCAGGCTCCAAAAAAAGTCAGACCCAGACACAATGTCACAATAAGACTTTGCGACATTGAATGCGACTTTGGGCGTTCATTGGAAAAAAGCCCATTCAATACA
>JAZUMF010000104.1:0-20051 GCA_045603485.1 Kiritimatiellia bacterium
TAATTGCTTTCAACAATGAGAAAAATGGGCACGGGCGAGTTAGCCCGTGCGTCAAAGGTAAGTTGTTTCAAATAAGTTGTTTCCAATTAATAAAGACCATTAGACTCGATATACCAAAATCTTGACTCAAAGCTATTGTCTCAAATGGTGATTATTAGCCTACAACTGCCGAATTTAGGTTTAAAGGTCCTTTGCTTTGTTTATGATTAACTTAAAGTCAAGTAGTACCTAGTGTACCATAAAATTGAGACCGTGGCGTGGCCAAAATTCATAGCAACCGATATCAACGGTACCGTTGAGTCGTTTACTCATAGCATAATCCAAATCATTGGTTGTCCAGCTGAGAGCCAAGCCTTTGTCGCGAGCAATGGAGTTAATCTTAAGGCTATACCATGGGAAATCAGGACGCCTACCAAAGTTAAAGCCAGGGTCATTGCTTCGAATGCAATTTGTTCTATTGGGCGAGTTTACATACTTATAGTAGATTACATTTTGAAAATTGCCGTTATTTTGCAAATCAACTGGGCTATTATTGTAGAAGATGCAATTACGAGTAGCGTATAATGTTGAAAACAAAATTGTGGTTCCTGAAACTGAGTTACTAATAAAGGTACAGTTATCATAAGAGGTTTTATTTGAAATACCGTATGAATTTCCACCCTCACTGTGATTCTTAATAATCAGACAGTTTTTTAATGTACTGTTTTCTCCTACACAATACCTGCCTTTATTATTTTTAATCAAACAGCGATATGTATTAACATTGCCTAAACCAGAAATCGTGGAGGCAGCAGTGGCGTTATTGTTTTTGATAACAGAATCATACATATTTGCTCTAAGAACAATATAGCCACCAATCGTATTATCGGTAAAGATACAACTGTGGATGTTGCAAGCAGAATCATTGTAAACAATACTACGGGATGCAGTATTATTGGATATGACACAGTCCTTCAATGCCATTCTGCGTATTATGTCATAGCATGAATTCCCAATAATTACACAATTCGTAGAGAGACCCTTTGCACTATTGTAGGTCGAAAGCACACCACCGTTAGCACTAGTAGCAGTGTTACTTAAAAAATAAGAATTATATGCATTACAATAGGCGGTTACACCGTTCTTAGTTCCATAATTTCCTACGATTATACATTTATCAATAGTTGTTTGTGGGTCATATGAGGTGCTATTGACAGCAGCTCCCGTATGAGCATAAAAATTAGTAATTGTAAGGCCAATTATTTTAGAAATGGAATTTCTTAAGCAAAATGCAGATGCGCTACCAGCGCTCTCTCCTCCTCCCTGAATAATAACCTCACTTGGATTCTCATTTAGGGATTTTATAGTAATATAATTTTTGCCTGCTGCAATATTGTATGTTTTTTGCCCCGATGTATTCGAATCGCTTTGTGTTGCAGTGGCTGTAAAATCATATGTGCCAGGAAGAAGAATTACCGTATCACCATTAGCCCAGGAGGTTCCTGCTGCAGTTTTGTTAATTGCAGCCTGGATTGTACCTGGATCGTCTATTGTGCAGGTCGCTGTTGAAAGTCCTGTTGGCGAGGCATAGTAGGTTGCATTCGCCGCAAGCAGTGATGAGCCAAGTGCTACAATTGACAATAAGGAGACAAGCTTTTTCATAGGGAAAACTCCATCCTGATATATTTTATGGCTCTTCCTTAAAAAGTGTGGGTAAAGCCAATTTTTAATTAGGTCGTAAAATCAAGTTTACATAAAAAACCAGGAACACGCATTCCGAGAAAGTCTTTTATTTAACCTAATGTTAATAATTTATCCTTTATAAAAACAATTGTCAAATTTTTGCTTTTGAAATTACCCCCCCCCGTAAATTTTGTACATATATTATTACATTTCAACATATTATGAATGTTTAACATTTTTTTATATAAAAACACAAGACATCATTTGATGTCGCAAATGACGCAGTGTTATTAAATTGAAGTGGAAAGGCCTGTCCCCAGAAAAGTTAGTAAATAGATAATAGGTAATAATGAAGATAAATTGCAGCTTGGTTCTTAAAGGTTATTATGTGGCAAGTTTGACAGTAAAGACAGTTTGCGAGTTTTACAGTTTTGAAATTGGGAAGGACTGTCCCCAGAAAAGTTAGTAAATAGGTAATAGGTAATAATGAATAATTTTTGTAGTTTTTAGGTTAAGTTTTTTGTGCCTTTTGCGAAGTACACAAAAAGGAGAACTTTTGCAATTTAATGACGGATAAGTTAAAAATTCTCCCACAGAGAACGCAAAGATTTTGTGAAAATTTGTTCCGCACCGTAATCTCATTTTGGGTGTGTTGAAAAATTTAGAATGTTTGTTATTAGTATATTGTGAGTTAAAATCGAAAAGGACTGTCCCCTTAAAATGAAAATTTTAACGCAGAGTCGCAGAGATTTTGTGATATCGATTATTTATTGCGTCAGTATAGTGAGGTTTTGTTGTTGTGTCAAGTGTAATTGTTTGACACTTAAAGGTTACATTGGGACAGGCGTTGCCATAATCTGACAAATAGAGCTTATTTGGAGGTTTGCATAATTGGCTATTATTTGAAATTTGGCACTATCAGCTTCTAATCTTACGGAATTTGATTGAAGTAATGAGGCTGATTTGAAAATTTGCATTTTTCATGAGAGGGTCTCTTCTGTTTGTTTCTATAAATAGAAATTTTTTCTTGCATGCAGTCTTTTTTAGTGGTATGATTATATGGTGAAAATACGAGAGAAATTATCGTTTACAAGCTCTCATTCAGCACATAAAGGAGTAAAAAAATGAGCAACGAAGTACCTTACAAGACCTATCTCACGGAAGCTGAGCTCCCTGAGAATTGGTATGATGTTCGTGCTGATATGGCTAAAAAACCGGCTCCGCTTCTTAATCCCAAAACGCTTAAGCCGGTAGTTGCGTCTGATTTGAGCCGTGTCTTTTGCGATGAGTTGATTCAGCAAGAGTTGAACACGACTGAGCCTTTTATACCGATTCCTCAAGAGGTTAGGGACTTCTACAAGATGTTTCGTCCGTCACCGCTTGTCCGAGCCTACTTTTTAGAGAAGGCTCTTGGTACGCCTGCGGCAATCTATTATAAGTTTGAGGGCAACAATACCTCGGGTTCGCATAAGCTTAACAGCGCCGTGGCTCAGGCTTACTATGCTAAAAAGCAGGGGCTGAAGGGCGTTACAACCGAGACCGGTGCCGGTCAGTGGGGTACGGCTCTTTCTATGGCATGCTCTTTCTTTGGCCTTGATTGTAAGGTGTATATGGTTAAATGCTCTTATGAGCAAAAACCATTTCGCCGTGAGGTGATGCGTACATACGGTGCGGAGGTTACACCATCCCCGTCGATGACAACGGAGGTCGGCCGCAGGATTAATGCCGACCATCCAGGAACTTCGGGTTCTCTGGGATGTGCAATTTCAGAGGCCGTTGAGGCAGCTCAAGCGATGGATGGTTATCGTTATGTTCTCGGTAGTGTTTTGAATCAGGTACTGCTTCATCAGACGATTATCGGTCTTGAGACGCACACCGCTTTGAAAAAGCTTGGTGTTAAGCCTGATGTTATTATCGGGTGTGCCGGCGGCGGCTCAAACCTTGGTGGACTGATTGCTCCTTTCATGGGTGAAAAGTTGCGCGGCGAGGCTGATTACCGCTTTATCGCGGTGGAGCCGGCTTCTTGCCCGTCCTTGACCCGCGGCCGTTACATTTATGACTATTGCGATACTGGGCGCGTCTGTCCTTTGGCAAAGATGTATACCTTGGGACACGATTTCATTCCGTCCGCAAATCATTCAGGCGGTCTCCGTTATCATGGTATGAGCACAATTCTCTCCGAGCTTTATGATCAAAAGCTTATGGAGGCTACATCGGTTAAGCAGACTGATGTCTTTGAAGCTGCTCGTATGTTTGCCCGTACCGAGGGTATTCTGCCAGCCCCAGAGTCCAGCCATGCGATTCGTGTAGCAGTTGACGAAGCTCTTCGCTGCAAGCGTGAAGGTAAGGCTGAAACAATTGTCTTCGGTCTAACCGGTACTGGTTATTTTGATATGAAGGCGTATGCCTCATTCAATGATAACAATATGTCAGACTATGTGCCGACCGATGAAGAACTCGCCGAAAGTTTTGCAAAGTTGCCAACAATTGGCTAAAGATACTAGTGTAAGGCCTGGCTTGAGGGAAGTCGCAGAATACTTTGAGTTGCTGCGGTTTCCTTCTGTTGGAGCAGATGAAAAACATCTTAAGGACTGCATCCAATGTGCGGAATGGCTGAAAAAATGGCTTGAGGGAATTGGTGCGGAGGCTGAATTGCTTTTGCCAGAGGATGGAAGTATTGCGAATGCTTCTCCGCCAGTTGTCTTCGCTGAGCGTGCTGGTGATAGGGGTGCGCCGACTATCCTTTTTTATGGTCATTATGATGTGCAACCGCCAGACCCGATAGAGGAGTGGCTTACACCTCCTTTTGCGCCGACGGAGAAGGATGGTAGGGTCTATTGCCGAGGTGCTCAGGACGACAAGGGACAACTCTTTTCTTTTTTGTGCGGCTTGCGTGATTTCTTGCGTGACCGCTCTCGGCTTTCGGATAGACCAATCCCTAGCTTCAAGTTTATTCTTGAGGGACAGGAGGAGAGCAGCGGCGAGGTAATATCAAGGGTTGCACAAGAATTAGGTGACAAATTAAGCTCTGATATTCTTTTGGTCTGCGATACTGAGATGGCTTCGGATATGCGACCTACGGTTGTTGCAGGCTTAAGGGGCGTGGGTGATTTTACGATAACTCTTAAAGCCGCGAATTATGACTTACATTCCGGCCGTTATGGTGGTATCATACCAAACGCTGCGCAGGGTATGGCTGAGCTTTTGGCGTCATTGCATAATCCTGACGGCTCGATAGCCGTTAAGGGATTTTGTGACAAGGTCGCGCCTCCAACTGCTGAAGAGCTGGCAGCCGCAGAAGAGTCGGCATTTCCCGATGCCGATTACTTAAAGGAGCATGGTGTGGCACCAATAGGGGGCGAGTCAGGTTTTTCATCTGCCGAAAGGGGAGCCTTCCGGCCTACAATTGAGATAAATGGGATTCATTCAGGTTATGGTGGCCCTGGCTCTAAAACCATCATTCCAAGTGAGGCGGTGGCTAAGCTTTCTATGCGTCTAGTGGCTGGTCAAGATCCGGCAGAGTGTATAGAACTTCTTGAAGAGCATTTGCGTCTTAATACTCCTAAGGGAATGAGTTTGTCCGTCAGCGATGTTTCGGTTGCGGCGCCAGCAATGCGTTTGCCGATTACGAGCCCGGTTTTTAAGCTTGCGGCGGCGGTTCTCAAAAGGATTGATTCACGCGGTGCTTTATTTAAGTGGGACGGTGCATCAATACCCATAGTGTCAACGCTTGCACGCATTTCTGGTGCAGCTCCGCTCCTTGTCGGTTTCGGTCAAAGCGAGGATCGAATCCATTCGCCAAACGAATCCTTCTCATGGTGTCAATTTGAATTAGGTCGCCGTTGGGCATACGAGATTTTAAGCGAGTTTATCTAGTTTCTTAATTACTTAATCAGGGTTGACTATTAATGTCAATTATCTTATTATTTTTATGATGATTTTTAAGAAGGAAAATATATTTTTCGCAATAGTTTCTACCATTTTGCTTTTTGGCACGATCGGCTGTCGTACCCCTATGCCTCCTGGTGGAGCAACTAGCGGTTTTCGGCTTGGTCCTTTTTTTGAGTCGGCTTCAGATGACGCCGGTAACTCAATGGTTGCAGTTCGTCCGTTTTTCAGCCGCGAGTCTTCTTCATTGACCAATGAGGTTGAGAGGCGCAGAGAGACTGACATTCTTTGGCCTTTAGGAGTTTCGTCGGTTCGTGATGACCATTACTATTGGAGAGCGTTGCTGCTTTTTGGAACTGGAGTTGAGGATGATCCGTCGAGTCCCGAAGACCCGTACCGCTTTCGGCTGTATCCATTCATCTTCACCGGCAGATCTCAAGATGGTGGCGAATATAGTGCTTTTTTCCCATTTGGCGGGCGCGTACGAGATTTGATTATTTTGGGTGATGTTAAGTTTTTCCTCTTCCCAATTTTTGCCAGCGGTAAAGTGCAAGGGGCTCAAATGACTACTTTCATGTGGCCATTTTATCTAACTCGCCATGGAAAGAATGTGGACCAATTCCGCCTATGGCCATTCTATGGCGAATCGGAGCATCGGGGATTATTTATTACCCGCCGTAGCCATTTTGTCGCATGGCCATTTTGGTCTGAAACAGAATATGAAGGACAGGTTTCAGGCTCCGGCTTTGTATTATTCCCTATTTTTGGCCATGCAAAATATGAGCGCAAGCGCCGCGGCACAGAAGAGAGCTGGACAGTCTTACCGCCATTCTTTACCTATGGAAGAGGAGATGATGGCTACCGGAGATTGCATGCTCCATGGCCGTTCATTCGTATCGTTGATGCGGACAGAGTAGAGGAGCGTCATTATTGGCCTCTCTATGGCAGCACCGTCCGTAAGTTTGAAGCGTCAAATGCAAAGCATAAGAATGAGCCCCTTATTGCGTTAAAGAACGACTATTTGCTTTGGCCCCTATTTAGGCGTAAGCAGGGCATCGCAAACGGAGTCACGAATCTGACGGTACATGCTCCGATACCATTTTATTTTCATCGTGAAGCATCGACAACAAATGCGCTTGATAAGCTGCAAAATTCCTATACAAGGCTTTGGCCGATTTTTTCATACCGCGAGAATTCCAATGGCAAGTCGGTGCGATTTCCGGAGCTTTCGCTTTGGAGCAACAGCGAGCAGATAGAACGCAATTGGGCCCCGCTTTGGTCGCTTTACGCATATCGCAAGAAACCATCAGGAGCGTATTGCAATGATTTACTGTGGGGACTTCTGTCGTGGGGGCGCAATGACTCCGGAGGTCGAATATTCTCTTTCTTATGGATTCCCTTTTTACGGTGATAAAAGATGATTAGCAGAGAGCCAATTTTGAGAAGTCCGCCTAGCAATCGATTTGAAGCGCTGGGTCGGAAGGCGGTTGACGGCCTAACCGAGGTCGGAATTTGCACATGCTATCTTTGGTCGGCGCTTTTGTCGATGCGGCATCTGCTTTTTTCAAAGCGACTTCGCAAAGAATCCGTATCGCAAATGTATGTGGCCGGCATCAAAAGCTTGCCGGTTATTTCCTTTGTCGCTATTTTTACCGGTATGATTCTGGCCCTGCAGCTTGGCTTAGAGCTGAAACGGTACAGTCAGGAGATCTATATCGGCTCTGCTGTCATGGTTTCATTGCTGCGCGAAATGGGACCGTTTATGACAGGCTTGATTTTGGCTGCCTGCGTCGGCTCTTCAATGGCGGCACAAATCGGTACCATGTCGGTCAATGACGAAATCGCAGCGTTGGAGATTATGTCAATTGACCCCGTACGCCTTTTAATGACCCCAAGGCTTGCCGCTATGGTTGTAATGACGCCCTTGATGTCATTTTATACTTGTATGATGGGTGTATTGGGCGGCGGCATTGTAGGCATGACTCAGCTCAATATCAACTGGAACCAGTACATCCAAAATGCCCTTGAGTTTGCCGATGTCATAGATTTTTATGTTGGGCTTTTCAAGGCAGTGCTCTTTGGTGTAATCATTGCGTCGATTGCCTGTTATGAAGGCTTCTCGACCCGCAATGGCGCTGTCGGCGTAGGTCAGGCAACCCGCCGTTCGGTTATTGGATCATTCCTCTTAATTCTCGTAGTCGGCTATTTCGTGACGAGAATTTTCTATAATGGTTAAGCGAAGGAGAGGATATGATTAAGTTTGAAAATGTCTCCAAACGCTTTGGCTCGAAGACTGTTCTTGATAATGTCTCATACGAGGTTCGCAAGGGTGAGATATTTGTGATTGTCGGACCGTCCGGAACCGGCAAAAGCGTTTCATTAAAGCATATGGTTCATCTGCTTACCCCAGATGAGGGGCGTGTCTTAGTTGCCGGTGAAGATATCAGCCATGCTGATGGCGTTGAGCTTGAAAGAATGCGCGAGCATTTTGGTTATCTCTTTCAAGGTGGCGCCTTGCTTGCGTGGCTTAGCGTTGCTGATAATGTCGCATTGCCTCTTCGTGAAAAGACATCGATGAGCGAAGCTGAAATTCACAAGAAGGTGATGGAGACACTTGAGCTGGTTGAGTTGGCAGATGACGCAGATAAGATGCCGTCCGAGATTTCAGGAGGTATGCAAAAGCGCGCCGGTCTTGCCCGTGCAATTATTCGCGATCCAGAAATAGTTCTTTACGATGAGCCTACTTCCGGTCTTGATCCTGTGATGTCGCGTCATATTGATAAATTGATAGCCAATCTTAACAGCAAACTAGGTGTTACCAGCGTCGTTGTCACTCATGACCTTAATAGCGCACTTTCTATAGGGCATCGAGTGGCAATGCTCAAAGCTGGTCGTATTGTTGAGATAAGTCCACCAGACCAATTCCGCAACTCTACAAATCCAGAGGTTCGCGAATTTCTTGACGCTCAATTTAAAATAACCCGTATTTCGGGCGAATGGGAGAATTAAAATGGCTGATTCAAAGAAAACAACTATTTCAAATGATACTATTGTGGGTGCATTTGTCTTTGCGGTATTTGTGGGACTTGTGCTTTTTACAATAGTCCTTTCCGGAATGTCATGGATAGGAAAAAAAGGAAGCAACCTATTTATTGAGTTTGAGCGCGTCGGCGGACTTCGCCGCCATGACTCCGTCATCGTCAGAGGTATGCCAGTCGGGCAGGTCAAGTCACTTGAGCTTCGTGATGACGGAGTGCTTGTCACTGTTGATTTGACTGTTCCCGTAAAAATTCGTGAAGGGTATACAGTCAAGGCTGAGAGCACATCACTTCTCGGAGGCATGCACCTTGTGATTGATGCTGGAGAAGGTGCTATTGTCGAATCTTCTTTAGATAAGCCTCTTGCAGGCTTGCCGCCTGAGAATGTCATGGAGAGTGCGAATGAACTCATTTCAGATGTTCGGAAGTCTCTTAATGAGGGTGGGATTTTAACCAATCTTGAGGTTATAGTTTCGGATTTCCGTACCGTTTCAGCCAATCTTCGTTCAGGACAAGGTACCCTGGGACATCTCCTTTCAGATGATAATAGCTTTTATAACGATTTGTCATCATCAGTTTCAAATATAAATCAGATTACAATGCGCCTTGAGCGCGGCGAGGGAACCTTGGGCAGGCTCCTCTCTTCAGACGAAACACCATACAATCAGATTACAAACTTCATTTGCAATCTTGATTTGATTGGTGCTCGCCTAGAACGAGGCGAAGGTACGATAGGCAAACTTATCTCTTCCAACGAAACGCCATACAATCAGCTAACCAATTTTATCAGCAACTTGGATATAATTGGAGCCCGTCTTGAGCGCGGCGAGGGGACAATTGGCCGCTTGCTTGCAAAGGATGATCCAATGGCAACCGATTTGGCTGATACGATTAGCAATCTCAAGATTATCACAGGACGCCTGGAGCG
The DNA here is from genome assembly GCA_045603485.1 of Kiritimatiellia bacterium. Lineage (GTDB taxonomy): Bacteria > Verrucomicrobiota > Kiritimatiellia > RFP12 > JAAYLN01 > RGIG5952. The sequence goes on from JAZUMF010000104.1 coordinate 9,517, forward strand.
CGGTGAAGGCCTCCTTGGCCAGTTAATGCGCGATGATGGTGAAATCGGAATCCAAATTAACGGTCTCCTAAAAGATGGCCGTGATATGATTGATGATATGCGAGAAACATCACCAATCTCAACCTTCTCATCAATATTCTTCGGTGCCCTTTAGAAATTTGTCATCATCTTTCCAAAGTCTATAGTTGCTGAAATGAGTGTAGCCTAATAAGTACACTGAAAATGCAAATTTGACCTATTATAGTTATTATGCTAAAATTTTTATACCATTTTTTTGGGATACAATTTGTTTAGCAATGAGATTCGCATCTTTATCGTTGGCAGTGGTTGTTTCGGTTTTAGCCATTGCGGATAGTTTTGCCGAAGAAGGAGTGGCGGCCGATGGTCGCCCTCCTAGTAGTGTTGTAAATGAAGAGATTGCCGCTCCTGCTTCTGTTGCGGAGGTTATGGCTTCTACCATTGCGCGTTTCCCTGTTGAGCCTATTACTTTGACCGGCTCGCTGATTGTCCGTAGGCAGGGTGGAATGTTGGTGCGCGAGGTGCCTTTTTCCATTGCTCTGAATTGGGGCGCCGAGCCTGCTTCTGCAACATACACGCTGATGGATAATTTCGGTCGTCCTCAGAATGTTTTGCGTGTCACCCGTTCTTCGGGTGGTCTTTTGGAAACTTCCTATTTTGACGGTTCCGGTAGCAGGTTGCCAAATCCTGCTCTTACCGCCCAAATCGCCGGAACTGATATTACCTGGCTCGACATTACGCTGTCGTTTCTGTGGTGGAGCGATGGCAAATTGCTTGAGCCGGATAAGTTTAAGGGCACTCTGTGTGATGTGGTCGAGGTTTACCCTCCGCAGCCTATTGAGGGTTGCAAGGCTATGCGCCTTTGGATTGACCGCAAACGCGGGTTTATGCGTCAGGCCGAGCAAATTGATGCGAGCGGCAAGCGTGTAAGGTGGATGTGGGTGGAGTCGGTCGGCAAAATCAACGACCGCTGGATGATCCGTAATCTTGAGGTGAAACGACCTGGGACGGGCGTACAGACTAAGCTTCACGTTGACAATTTGGAGACGCCGTGAGCATCTCGTTTATAGTCCAGATTATTATTCTTATTTTTTTGGTTGCCAGTTCTGCTTTTTTTTCAGGTTCTGAAACGGCTTTGTTTTCTCTCAGTGCATCGCAGATGCAGTCGCTTCGCAATGCGGGGGGATGCCGGGCGCGGCTTGTTCTGTTATTGAAGAAGCCTGCTCAGGTTTTATCAACTCTACTTATTGGAAATACTATCGTCAATGTTCTAGTTGCCGCATTGGGATATTCAATAATCGAGACGATTATCGAAAAATATTTTCAAAGCGTTTTGGAATTTTCAGCAACGATTTCTGTCGCGGTTATTACAATTTTGCTTTTGCTTTTCGGTGAGATTGCCCCTAAGCGAATTGCCATCAGAAAGCCTGAGCGTTTTACGAGTTTGGTGGCATGTCCGCTTTATGTTTGCTACATTGTTTTTACTCCTTTTCGTATTTTTTTGGAGGCGTTTTCTACTAGCATCCGTCGATTTTTGACGCCTGAACGAAATACTCTTAACGATGAGGAGCTTTTGACGGCTTTGAATGTTTCGGCGGAGCAGGGGACTTTGGATTCTTACGAGCTTAATATGGTCGATGGCATAATGCAGCTTTCTTCGATGACTGCAAGTGATGTTATGACGCCGCGTGTCGATTTTGTCGGTATTGATTTGGATGAGCCTAAAGAGTCTTATTTGGCGCTTGTCCGTTCGCAGGAATACCATTTTTTGCCTGTCTATGAAAATACCCCTGACGAGATAGAGGGTTTTTTGGATGTTAGAGCATATTTGCTTGACCCCGAGCACGATTTTGACAAGGCTCTCCGTAAGCCCGTTTTTGTTCCTGAGACTGCTACTCTAGATGATATTCTGATTACGATGCAGCGGAGCCGTCGTCATATTGTTTGTGTTATGGATGAATATGGCGGTACTGCCGGTCTTGTCACGCGCGGTGATGTGTTGACGGTTTTGACCGGCGATATTCCTGAAGATTCTTCGGAGGAACCTTCTGAGGATATTGTTAAAAAAGAGAATGAAGACAATGTATGGATTATTGATGGCGATACGAGTCTTGAGGAAGTAAATCATGCCCTTGATCTTGAACTTGATACAGAGGGGGTTGATCGTATTTCCGGCTGGGTTATCGCTCAGGCTGGCAGATTTTTGAGAGCTGGCGAGAGTGTTGAGGCGCAGGGTTGCAGGGTAAAGGTTTTGAAGCATAAAAAGTTGAGGATTTTGAGTGTTGAGCTTGAAAAGCTGATTGAGGATAAGGAAGAGGAGGAGTCCAATGATTGAGTTTAAAATTGTTTTACTTGTCGTTTGTCTGTTCTTTTCTGCCTTTTTCTCTGGCATGGAGACGGGAATTGTCTCTCTGAGTAGGCTTCGTTTGCTGCACCTTGTCCGCAATGGTGATAGAAATGCCAACCTGATTTTTAGATATATTACCAATCCTGACAAACTTTTGGGGGCTACGCTTGTAGGAAACAATATTGTCAATGTTATTATTTCAACGGTACTTACGGCATTGGCTATTGAAATCGCAAGTCAGCGCGAGTATAGTGTCGCAACGGCTCTGACGGTCTCGAGCACAATATCAACGATTGCTCTTCTTGTCTTTGGTGAGTTTTTGCCTAAGGCCTGGTTTAGCAGCAGGCCACTTTCCCGGTGTCTCCCTTTTGCCACACTTCTTCGCTTTATTGAGTGGCTTTTAACACCGTTATCGCTTATCATGCTTTTTATTACGGAGCATTTACTGCCAAGCGACGAGCAGGATGGGGCTTCCGGTAAGATTGTGACCCGCGAGCATCTTCAGTGGCTTGCTCGAAATAGTGAAGCGAGCGGCCTTATTTCTCCTCTTGAGAGTTTGATGATCAGCAGGTCTTTGGCACTTCAAACAAAAATGGCGCGTGATGTTATGACGCCGATGAGGGATGTCCGTGCGTTGAGCCCTGACGGTACTTTGGGGGATGTTTCAAAGCTTGCAATTGCTACCGGACACAGTAAGTTCCCTGTCATAGACAGCAATGTTGGTGAGTGCAGGGGAATTCTGTATGTCCAAGATGTGCTTGCCAGAATTTCGGGAAATCCTGATGATAAGGTGATTGATTTTGTCCGCGAACCATTTTATATTAACGATTCAGCCCGCGCCGATGATATTCTCCCTCTATTGCGTCATAAAGGGCAGCGTATGGCAATTGTCCGTGATAATAACGGTGTTTTGCAGGGGATTGTGACTATTGATGCAATTTTGGGTATTATTGTCGGTAATTTACCTCGTGATACGACTGGCGACCGTAAGGCAGAGAAGGCTGCGGTTGTCTTTAATGCCTCTGGCAAGGAGGTATAGCCTTGGCAAGCGCGAAGAGGTGCCCGTCTTGCGATAGATCCGTTCCTAATTGGGAATGGCGTTGTCCATATTGCGAAGAGGTGCTCAATTCCTGCTGGCTTAGGCGTATTCCTGTTTCAATTATATTTGCGACGGCATTTTTCTTTTTGGCATTTTCTTTATGTCTTTTTTCGGGTGAAAAATTTTTAGTCTCCGTTAGTTCACTCTTTGATATGTTGTTGGTATTGGCGAGAAATCCTCGCGGTGCGTTTGTTTTGTCACTTATGGGAATAATTGCCTTTTGTCCTGTCAGGTATCCAAGTCCAGGTGCGCCGATGGAGAGCATTAAGCTTGTAATAGCAATGAGGCTTTTGTCGCGTTTACTTCTTTTTGCTTCACTTGCATTTTTGACTGCAAGTGTTGTATGTCTTATCTCAAGAGAGTGTGGCGTATTATGAGCTCAATTAGCGGAGATTTGCCTTCATTTGAATGGATTGAGCCGGTCAATACAAGCTGCGACGGTGAGCAGCCAATTCCCGCAGGCTTCTCTAAAGCGGTGTGGAATCTTGTAGACAAACGCTTTCATGATGTCGCCGTGAGTGCTGAAAAATGGGAGCGTTTTTCAAATCCGCGACTTGCGTATGTCGGTCGTCCTTTTGATATGCCTGGTGTTGAGGATGCCGCTAGGCGGATAATAAAGGCAATCGACGAGAACGGTGAAATATTAGTCTTTGGCGATTTCGATTGCGATGGTGTGACCGCCACGGCATTACTCGTCGATATGATAAGAGCATGCGGCGGCAAGGTTAGCCATTTTATTCCGGTTCGTGCTGAAGGGTATGGCTTAAGTGATGTAGCCGTGGCCCGCGCTCTTTCTCAAGTGCATCCAAGTCTTTTCATCACAGTCGATTGCGGAATGGGTGCCGGTGAGGCCTTGCAGGGAATTCTTGATAAGGGCATTGATGTTATTGTTTCAGATCATCATTTGCCAGGGGCTCCTTTGCCTAAGGAGTGCATCGTTGTTTCAACCCATTCTGAAGGCGTTCCATTGGAGTGTGAGGGATTGTGCGGTGCAGGCTTGGCATTTAAGATCGCCTGTGGCGTGGTTATTTCAAAGTATCCTACCAACGACGATTTAGGCAAGGCTATACGAATGCGTCTTTTCTCGTGGCTTGATGCGCTTGCAATAGCTACTATTGCTGATGTTGTGCCGCTTACCGGTGAGAACCGCTTAATAGCCCAGCTTGGTATGGAGCGTCTATCCAAGGCTCCAAGATTGGGATTGAAAAGATTGATGCTTGAGGTTTTTTCGTCGGAGCAAAGCTTAACGAAGATTACCTCGCAGCATATCGGATTTATTTTGGCTCCCCACATAAATGCCGCCGGTAGAATTTCTTCCGCAGAGGCGGCATTGGCTTTGTTGCTTTCTGAGGATGTAGATGAGGCACGAAAAAATGCAATAGCTCTCAAACAAGCAAATGCTTGTCGCCGTAGTGAGGATTCAAGGCTAGAGCGCGAAGCGCGTGAGATTATTAATGCCGGCACTGATTTTGTCGTAGAGCGTGATGGTGCAGTTGTTGTCGCCAAAAAGGGTTGGCCTGCTGGCGTAATCGGGCTTTGTGCCTCTCATTTGAGTGAAGCATATCATCGACCGGCCGTTGTCTTTTCTTTGGATGATAATGGACTTGCTCGCGGCTCCGTAAGAGCTCCTAGCGGCTATAATGCTTACGAAGCATTGTCAGAGTGTAGTAGCTGCATTGTTAAGTTTGGCGGACACTCCGGGGCTGCTGGCCTTGTAATTGAAGAAGCAAATCTCTCTCAGTTTAGAGAGGCCTTTTCGCATGCCTGCAAAAGGCAGGTAGGCTCACTCTTTTTGCGTCCGAAACTTTCAATTTCAGGGTGGCTTGACAGTGAATCTTTTGATGCTTCACTTATCTCATCAATCCATAAGCTTGAGCCTTTTGGAGAGGGAAATCCAAAGCCGGTTTGGGGAATAAAGGGTGTAGAGGTGAAGGCTACAAAGGTCGGTAAAAGCGAACCATATAGTCTTCAATTGTCATTTAAGTTTAAGGACGGCTTTGAATTGCCCGGGATTTGGTTTCATGCAGGAGAGAGATTTGACGAGTTTTCATCGTGCAGTCTCTGGGACTTCGCTGGCGAGTTGATGGAGGATTGGTCTCAAGGCATGTTGCGCTTGAAGTTGTCCGTCATTGATGCGCGCCGCAGCTGTAATCCAATGAAGAATTAATTGAAATTTGCTGCCGCCGTATTAAAGTCGTTGCAATGGATAGCAGGTTTAGTACGACCGAAGGTTATTCGCCTGATGGCGGGGGTTGTGGAGTCGCGCCGATGGTTTTGCCCATAATTGGGTAGCCTTCAGAATCAAAATCAACTCGTTGCAAATGTAGATATCGGGCTATCGGTTTGCAGGTCGGGTTTGAGTTTTTGAGTGCATGATATGCACACCAAATCTCAGCGCCGTCAGGCGAATTGAAGAAGGTGGCGTGTCCAGGACCGAATACATTGTTGCCTTTATAGAGTAGGGGAGTGTCGGACTTTTTCCATTGCTTTGCATCAAAGATGTCTCCTCCCATAAATTCGACAACTCCAAGCGAGTAGTCATCACTCCAGCAACCGTTTCCAGAGTAGATTAAGAAGAGACGCTTTTTGTCTAGGCTGCGAATGAAAAAGGGACCTTCGTTGACTTTAAGGTTTACTCTTTCCCACTCTAATTCTGCCCAAGCCAGTTCAGCGCGTTTTTCGCCAAGGGTCCATGGATCGATTAGTTCTCTAAGAACGAGTACCTGTCCTCTATCTTTCGAAACTTCGGAGTAGCAGATACTCCATTTTCCGTCGTGGTTCAGTATCGTGGGGTCAATGGCAAAGAGGTCATCATCTAGTATTTTTTTGAAGCTGAAGCCGTCAAATGGGTCTTCCGATTTTGATTCGAGAACGAAGAGCCTTTTTTGCCCCCATGGTTCATTTGGTTTGATACTTCCCGAGGTGTAAATGTACCACTTGCCGTTATCGGATTTGTGCATTTCTGGTGCCCAGAAGTTTCCGAATAGTCTATCTTCGGGATTGATATTGTAAACTTCAAGACTTTCTCCATCACAAATTGAGGCAAGTTTTTTTGAGCGACGGATTACTACTTTATTGTCATTTGTGAAGAGTAGGTAGTAAAAGTTAGTTTGGTTGTCCCACACGATGCAGGGATCTGGTGCGGAATATTTGCTTAATGGGTTTACTATTTGCATTGATTGCTCCAAAAGAAAAGTTGTGAATGCGGATTAACCTTAAATTATGCTAAGACTGTTTCCATGAATTCCTTAGTTTTTCCATTAGTCGAGTAACAGCAAGAGTATCATCCCATGTGCATTCGTCGCATTGGCATTTTCCTTCGCTTATTGCTTTGATTGCTGCGCGTATTTCATACTCGTATCCGTTGAAATCAAATGGACATTGGACGATTCGCCCGGCTGCGGGAGTGTCGGGTGATTTGACGGTGAAGGATTGACCATGAATCAGCATCGGGAAATCTATTGATCCGCGTGTTCCTGCTATGCGTGCAGATGTGCCATACGCGGCAGACATTGATGTTGATAGATCTGCAATTGCACCATTGGCATATTCAAGAGTAATTGTTGATTGATCGTCAACTCCAGATGGTGCTTTGATTGAGTGTGATGTTAGACGCGTATACTCGTAGCCTAGGAATAATGAGGCAAAGTGAATTGGATAGATACCTAGGTCAAGAAGTGCACCGCCTCCTATTGGCTCAATTATTCGTTCTTTATGACTAATTTGCAGTGCGAAGGTTGCCTGAATGAAGCGTGGTGTGCCAATTTCTCCAGAATCTATAATTTCTTTTATTTGCTTTACATATGGTTGAAAGCGTGTCCATACGGCTTCAAGCGCAAATAAGTTTTTTGACTTTGCGACGCTAAAGATGTCAATTGCTTGCTCTGTTGTGACTGTGAATGGCTTTTCGCAAATGATATGCTTCCATGCGAGAAGTGACGCTTTTGCGTGTTCATAGTGCATTGGGTTGGTTGTTGAGATGTAAACTACATCAACATTGGGATCGCGTAGCATCTCATCGTACGAGCCGTAAGCTTTTTCAAAATTAAATTTGCTTCGTAGGGCTTCGGCTCTACTTATGTCTCTTGCCGAGATAGCATAGGGGATAAGCTCATTTCTAAGGAAGTCTAAGGTCGCTGCCATTTTAGTTGCGATATTACCGGCACCAAGGATGCCGAATCTTAGAGGCTTATTCATCATGTCGTTCTCCAAATCAAATTTATCAATACTGTCAATTATATCAAAATAACTCTCTGAGTTTTAGGTGTTTAAAAATTTTCTTCAGCAAAGGCGATCGCTATGGCTGCGAATGATGTGAAGCCGTGGTCATAGCTTCCTTTGTGTTGTTTGTATTCCCAAAGAGTAGAGGTAGCGTTGACCATTGTTGCAAAAAAGTCTTTTAGGTTTTGTGCCAAAAGTTTTCGCTCACCTAATTCCATTAAGAGCCACAGCCGTAAATAGAGACCGATGAAGGCATTGACTGGAACAAAGGTTCTATCTTTGGCGTCAAAGCTTGAAAAGCTGTTATGGAGATATTCAATGAGCTTTGAGTATTGTGGAGAGTTTAGATCTAGCTCACCGAAGAGCATCGCATAGTACTGTCCTGCTTCGGAGCAGTTCCTTGTATTGTGTACTTCACCATCTTTACCTGTTATGGCATTGTCAATGAAGACTTCTCCGTCAAACGATTCTACAACGCAAGTTTCGCGGATATTTATCGATTTTTTTAGGAGAGACTCGTCGGAATATAGTTTTGCTGTTGCAAACAATGCTCTTGAATATAGAAAGTTTGTAGGGTAGTTGATATCTTGAACCCACTCATTGGCGGTTGACCACTCAACAAAATTCCAGCCAGGAAGCCCTTGTAGAAGGCCAGATTGATTTTCGTATTTAGCCAATAGCTTTAATATGCCATAGATGCTATTTTTGTAGAGCTCTTTATCGGCATTAGGTTTACGATATGAGAGGTATTCGCATACCTCAAGTATATACCATAAATTCCATTGCGGTATCCATTTCCCTCCATCTGTATAGGGTTGAATGTCGGCAGGGTAGCACATTGGCAAAGCTCCTTTAGGCAACTCGCCATTGCAACGATAAAGACGAAAGTTTTCTAAAAACGCATCTTCAACACTTGTTTTGCCTGTAAGAAAATATTCGGCTCTACCAGTAAAAAATGAGTCGCATAGCCAGCCAGCCCTTTCGCGAGATGGGCAGTCCGTATAGAGGTCAAGTGCGTTATGAGCAAAGGTGTTTTCTGCGGCGATTCTAATGCGCCTCAATGCTGCATCCTTTACTTTAGCAGTCTTTATTAGTGATCGATTGTATTCAAATAACCGCATGCCAAATTTTGAGATTTTTAAGGAGCCTCTTTTTACCATCAAGACTGCCAGTCGCGCAGTATATGGCTCAAAGCTTTGGGTGCTGATGGTTGTTCCCCCCTTAATGTGATATTCTATGACATTTTGCACATTCATATTCGTGAATGCAAAATGCTTTGGAGAAGAGTATTCAGTAAAGCCTAGTACTAACTCGCAATCGTCAAATGCTGTTACACTCAAGGTAAAAAAGCCGACATTGATCTGTTTTATATCAAAAACGACAAACTCGTTTTCAGAAATAGTAATTGGCAATGAGCCTGAAGACTTGTGAGTCATCTTTTGCTTTTGAATATAGCGAAATGGGTGAGGTACTTTGTTGTCGGAAAAGCACCCCCAATCTTCATCGATTGCGAATGAGTACCTATTTGCAAAGAAAGATTTAGGCGTGTAAGGCTTAAAACTACCCTTTGATGAGAATTGCTTTACATTTACCACTTGGTATGTAGGATATGGCACTACCCTTGGTATAAATATAGGGCTTGCTTGCTCATAGAGAGGCACTTGATATTTTTTATCATAAGGATTAGCTTCAGAGAAATCCCATATCTCACCGAAATGACGCTGAGCAGAATAACGCTCGCAGTGTTGAGTCCTATAGGCAGACTGGTATCCCTCAAAATCGCGACCAGTATAGAGAATGACATCATCGCCAGAGCGGAGCTCTGCGATAACAAATGATGGCTGTCGGACAGTTGAGAGTGATTTGCAGTAGTATCCAGCGACTTCAATTATTATCTCGTTATAAGTTTTATTGCCATATTTACCTAGCGCAATTTCATCTACACGGGCATAGCCTTCGGCGGTTCTTGCAGGGCCAAATGCGATGAAATGCCCATTTATGAATAGTCTATAAAAGGAGCAGGCGCTTATGTATAATTTAAGTCCTGCTAAAGACCCAATAGTAGCTCGTAGAACAAGAGTGTAATTTTGTTCAGTTTCCTTGTTTAAAGCAAAAACTGGCTTTGCAAGTTTGAAGATGTCCATGAAAAGTTATTCCTTTTGTAATGATGTTAAAAAATCAGTAAGTAGATGTCGTAAAGAGTTTTGAAGCAATTAGAGTAATCTCTTATACCTTTCCATAATGTGCAGGCTATGCAAAATGTTTTGTATAATCTCAACATTTGCATAATCCTTAAATGATAATCCTAATCAACTCTTATATCCTTTACTTGACATCTACCCTTCACGCCGCCAATCAATCTTCTCCACCACTTCGATTTGTTCCGCACCGTAATCTCATTTTGGTATTATCATTTACAGAATCTTCAGTAGATTGTGAAGTTTCATCTATAAGAACCACCTCAGCAGGCATAGGGTCGTCAAGCTCAACCAACTGCTTTAACTTTTTCGCCATAGCCTTATATCGCATTATAGTAGAATACTTTTGCAAAAGCAGCGGTATATTCTCACCAAGCCATCCCTTTATTCCCGCATTTCGACCAATAATCTTTCCCCTATCAAATCTCAAATCATTATCGACATAACACTCTAAATCATGGATTAGACTACCGAAGTGTATCGCCGCTTCCTTTGAATCCTTACGGTGCATAAAGGCATCAAGAATAGCCTCCTTGCTAGGACAGTCACTAATCGTAGTACGGCTCAAAATACGCCTACGCTCCCTAGCTAATTCCCTACGACGGATATTCTCCTTTTCATAGTACTTAGGACGGATAGCCTTATGCTTAAT
>JAZUMF010000105.1:0-67476 GCA_045603485.1 Kiritimatiellia bacterium
CGTTTTTATAAAGTGTAAAGTTGTAACATTAGGTTAAATAAAAGACCTTCTCGGAATGCGTGTTCCAGGTCTTTTATGTAAACTTGATTTTACGACCTAATTCAAAATTGGCTTTACCCACACTTTTTAAGGAAGAACCATTTTTAATTAGGTGTAAATTTTTAATGTAGTTTTAGTTAATGTCGTTTTTAATTGAAAGGATGTCGGTTGATATGAGTCGGTTTAATTTGTTTTTGAAGGGTTCTGTTTTAGCGTTGTCGCTTGCTTTTTCATGCGGGCTTTTTGCCGATACCAATATGCTGCATATTGCAACTTCTGTTGCAACAACTTCAGGTATGGAGCCAGCCGTTGGCAACTATGCAGTTCCAGAGGCTATCACTTGTACGGCACCAATTAGTGTTGATACTAATGGTATCCGTTATGCTTGCACAGGCTATACGCTTGAGACATATGCTGATGGAGTGTGGTCGCTTGTTGATACTATTGCAGATTCAACTTCATTTAATTGCCCTGCCGACGGTACTCCTCGCCGAATTACTTGGCAATGGGAGGCTACTCATTATAAGGTGACGATTCAGCTTGTGCCTGCCGATTCTGGTTCGGTTACAGTCGATCCAGCCCTTCCAGAAGACGGTTACTGCGCTAAGGGTACTAAATTGACTTTGACGGCAACTCCTAACGAGGGGCGCGAGCATATTGGTTGGGCGGACGCTTCAAAGGGATATCCTGAAGGTCCTCGTTCAATAACAGTCACTGCAGCTCAAACAATTAGGGTCGGTATGGCTGGAAAATGGACCTACAGTGGCACGACCTTGGCTAATGGCGTATGGAGCATAAAGGCCACTCAATCAAGTGGTGTTAATTATAGTTTAAGCGGCACCATTTATAGTGGATTTGGTAAGCTTGATTTTCGTAATCTCTATGATGATGCAGGAATTAAGATTACTTCTATTTCTAAGCAGACATTCCAAAATAATAATTTTATTACAGCCTTTGTCGGTCCAGATGCCGATGATGTCGGTGAGCGGGCATTTCAGTATTGTTACCAAATTCGCGATGCCAGACTGTCGCCTAACTTAAAAAGAATTCATCACTTCCTCTTTTGCGATGACTCGCTTCTGACTAATTTTGAACCAAGGGTCGGTCTTAAGGTTTCTTCCTTGGGAAATCTTTCATTTAGAAGTTGCCCTATTACCGGCGATCTTTCTTATCCTAACGCAACGAGTGCTTCTGGCGGCACATTTGAAAAAACGAAAATCACGCGTGTTTATTGCCCCAAACTTGATAGTGTTTCCGATACTATTTTCAAAGACTGCAGTGCGCTTACCAATGTTGTTGTCAAAGGAAGTACAATCGGTAAAAGTTGTTTTAGTGGATGTTCTAAACTTAAAGATTTATATCTCATGACAACTACATCTATAACATTTAAGCAATATGCAATGAATGGAGTTCCTCGCACTGCTAGAGTTTGGTGCCATAGCGAGGTCGCTCCGGCATCAATGCACCAGGAGACATTTTATCCAACTTCTTCCAGTAAACCGTATTTGCGTTTTTATATAAAGAACGGTATGGATGAGGTTGGTTGGCAAAAGTATATGAGTCGAGTTCAAAATCCCGGCAATACGGGATATGCACCTTTGACAGCAAGTGATAAAAAACTTGCCGATTACCCAGGGAGAACCAGAACGATCGGAATAAAGGATAAAACTAGCAAAACACAACCCGTTTGGTTTATAAAATGGCCTGTTGGGCAATTTACATTTTTTGAAGTCAGATAAGGAGTATTTGTTATGAAAGCTATTAAAATCGCAATGCTTGCATTGGTTATTCCATTGTTGTCATTTGGTGATGTTGAGTGGCTATATAATGGTTCCAATTTGATTACAGAGCAAAATGTTGAGAGCGGTTCGCGAGGTTGGATTCTAAAGGTTTCGGCAAATGGTAACGGCTTTTTACAATGCACCGGGATCCAGCAAAGCGGGACAAATGTGGCAGGCTCAGTAACTTCACGCCGTTTTTTGGATATGGATGCCCCAATTAAGAATGCAGCAGGGGCAGAATTTAAAATCAACAAGTTGGCAAATTCGCTTTTTTATAAAAATACGGCAATTGATACCGTTAGGCTTCCATCTTCAATTACGGTGTTATCCTACAATCTATTTAGGGAGGCGCCTAATCTTAAGCAAGTGTATATGGACAGTAGAAAGATTAAGTCGTTTGATTATTATCCCTTTTATAATTGCGACGCTCTAACAAATATTTCAACATTGGTCTTTGATGAAGTTACTTTGATTAGAGAAAGCGCTTTCTATAGCTGTGCCAATTTAGTAGGCGATATTGTCATAAACAATGACAAAGTTACTTTAGAGCATAGTATTTTCAGAGATAGTCCCAAGATCAAGTCTTTTACTATAAATGGAGACTACAAGGGTAACATTCCAAGTTCAATGTTTTATGGTTGTAAAGCTTTGACCTATGTTCAGTTTTCGACATCTGAAGTATCTCGCGTGACAAGCATTGGAGAGATGGCCTTTTATAATTGCACGGCCTTGGTTACTCTCAAGCCATTTGTTTTTGATAGTTTAACTTCAATAGGAAAGCAGGCCTTTGATGGCTGCAAAAATTTGAAGGGTGATTTTGTCAATACATACAAAGGCAATGTTTCTATCGGTGCTAATACATTTTACTTGTCTAAAGTTTCCAGTGTTAGATTTGATGGCAATATTACATCTATTGGATCAAGATTTTTGCAGGAAGTTAAGTCTGTAACAAATCTCTATTTTGGCTCTACCAGTTCCACCATGGATGTTGGAGAATGCTTTATCTATGGATGCACGGGGCTTAAGACATTATATATGCCGAGTCGTCCAAAATCATTCGGTAAGTTGTCATTTGGAACTTTGAATAACCGACAAATGGTTATTTATTCGCATAAGTATGACAATGGTGTCGGCGGTTGGCTAGGTGCTGGCAAGTACACACCATGGAAAAGTCTCTCGGCTGCCGATAAAAACTCGTGGTTGAATTTAGCCGATAAAACAAAAGAAGCTAGTGGATGGCCAGTGAATAAAAACCCAGCAGGGGTGACGCTCGGGGCGTCAATTGTTTCATCAACCCCACAGTGGATTGTAACTATTCCTTTTCATGGCTTGGTTTTCGAGGTTGAGTAAAAATAAACAAGTGTAATCGTGTGACACTTAAAGGTTGCTGCTGCAAAGGCGCAGAGATTTTGTGATACCGACTATTTCTTGTGTTAGTATAGGGAAGCTGGGCTATAGTGTCAAGTCTAATAGTCTGACACTTAAAGGTTGCACTTAAAGGTTGAAAATTTCTCCCGCGGAGAGCGCAGAGAAAATTGTGAGATTTTGTTCCGCACTGTAATCTCATGCGGTGGATGGTGGCGGACGGAGCAGCCACCGCAGAACTCTTAGAGAGAAACTGAAAAGGCCTGTCCCCTTAAAAGGTTTTCCCGCAAAAACGCTGAGGAATTGCAGCTTGGTTCTTAAAGGTTATTAGGTGGCAAGTTTGACAGTAAAGACAGTTTGCGAGTTTTACAGTTTTAATTGGTAAGGCCTGTCCCCAGAAAAGTTAGTAAATAGGTAATAGTAAATAGGTAATAGGTAATAATGAAGAATGAATAATTTTTGTAGTTTTTAGGTTAAGTTTTTTGTGCCTTTTGCGAAGTACACGAAATTGGGAAGGCCTGTCTCCTTATAAAATTTTATCGCAGAGAATGCAGATAAATTGCAGCTTGGTTCTTAAAGGTTATTAGGTGGCAAGTTTGACAGTAAAGACAGTTTGCGAGTTTTACAGTTTTAAGTGGTAAGGCCTGTCCCCTTAGAAAAGTTAGTAAATAGGTAATAGGTAATAGGTAATAGGTAATAGGTAATAATGAAGAATGAATAATTTTTGTAGTTTTTAGGTTAAAACTGAAAAGGACTGTCCACTAAAAACTTTTACCGCAAAAAACGCAGAGATTTGTGATACCGACTATTTATTGTGTCAGTATAGTGAGGTTTTGTTGTTGTGTCAAGTGTAATAGTGTGACACTTAAAGGATGAGTCGTAGAATAGGGATAGTATAGGACTCGAAGGGAATATACTATCAGAGAGATGTTAGGGTGATGTTTTTTATGGTGAGATTGGATTTGCCATCGTAAATGATTGCAAATCGGAATGGTAGATTTGTTGTATGGGTAAAATCGAGTGTTGCCGTTTCTAGGCCATTGGGGGAGGATTTGAATGGGGCATTGCCGTATTCGTTGCCTCCTGCGACGCCAACCTTTAGTTGGCAGCCATCGCCTCCTTGGGCTTTTACTTCAAGGCGGTATTTGCCTTGTGGAATTGGGAGATATGGCCCATGCAGCGCTTCTCCTTTGGGTGTGTGTGCTGTATTGAATTCAACGCTTCCATCCTTGAGTACGCTTGTACCATTATGATACATATTTGCCGGGATTATCTCTATTGTTGAATTTGCTTTGAGGGGGTATTCTCCAGCGGAGATCAGGGCATGGATTGGCGTTGATACTCCTTTTGGCAATGGTACAGATCCGCCTAGCGGCGGGTCGAATTGAGCCTCATGCCAGCCATTTTCTTTGTCTAGTATCAGATAGCGCATTCCTTGACGGGCTTGTGTCGGAGCTCGAAGCTTTAGGTTTATTTCGCCTTGCCGTGCCGTTTGAATTGAGCGTAAAACTTTACTGCTATCCCATTGGACTGATGCAGGATAATTTAGGTATGACAGCGGTTTGCTGTCGGCGTGAATGATATCTGTCTTTTTTTGCGGTAGGATTTCAAAGGCGGTAATCCCTTCACTTTGGGTTATTAGATTTAACCATGGGCTGGCGGCTAATTTTTTAAGTGCAACTCCTGCCGGAAATGGGGAGACTTTTGTGGGGTAGGGTTGTTCATGAAAGAGAATGTAGGTTACCCCAAACTTACGGAGTCTTGCTATTTGCTCATCTGTAAGTTCGCCTTCATTGAGGGAGGAGAGAGGTCCGAACACTTCGGGGTAGTAATCTTGCGGAACTGACGGTGAATAGCCGTTTATGAGGCGTAGGCGCGAGTTCATTGCGCCATGCTCGTAGACTGACGACCAGTGGGATTCGCCGGGCCAAATTGGCAGGCAGATGGCTTTTGGGGATGCTGCCAGGGGTGCTTTTTCAGTTACAGCCTGATAGGCTTGGGCATAGTCTTTGATTTGGCATGCTCTTATGCGGAACCATGTCATATACTCAACTGTCATTACGAGTGCAATTATCGTTGCCGCATAGATAAAGATTTTTGACTTTACCGTGGCGTCAATTGACTTTTTCCGTGCGAGTAATGAAGAGGTAATCGCGACGAGGGCTGCAATTACTGTTGGGAGGAGGCAATAGATTTTAGCGGCTTGTCTAATCATTGTGTACTTTGGAACGAGGCGTCGTGCGGCGCGTAGGGGTAGCGCGCACATTGGTCCGTCAACGCCTAATGCCAGAAGTATTACTCCGAGCGTCATGAGTCCAAAGAGGGTTAGTGCTAAATAGCGTTTCCATTCTTTTGTTAATTTGCCTAATGACGGGATAAATGCAATTGCAAGGAGAGCCAGCGCAAGAAATGAGATGCCTATGTAGTTGTGGCTGAATGCGCCTGAGAGATGTCGGCGTGAGAAGAGCCCTTGCTTTATCGGTGAGAAGAGGGCTATTTCCTGTAATGTGCGGCCATTTGCCATATTCGAGGTTTCCAGATGGCTCGCCGAGAGTTGCGAGAGCGCGACGGCTGCAACTCCAAGGGCTGCGAGTGGGATAAGCGCTATGACGATTTTCTTTAACGGGGTTTCGTTTTGTTCTTTAAGTAGCCAAAAGCCTATCAGCGCAAATGGGGTGGCAAGCGCGGAAAAGTAAAAGACATGGAGGTCCGAGCAGTATGCGAAGAAGATGGATAGACCGGCAATTATGCCACCTTTTATTTTGCCGCTTCTTGCTATTTGATCCAGTCCGTAAAAGAGCCACGGGACGAGGCAATAGGCAAAGCCTGTGGGGCTGCCGCTTATAATCGTTATCCAGCGGTATGGGAATGCCGAGAGCGCTACGGCTATCGCTGTTGAGATGATTTCGGAGTGTGTTAGCCGCCTGACTAGGAGATAAAGCCCTAGTAGGCACATCAGGTGTGAGAAAAGTGTTGCGAGATTCCAGCCGGCGGCATGGCCCCAAATTGGAGATGCCGCCGCGTAGACTAAGGAGAAGGGGATGTAGTAGGTGTCAAACTTGAACCTTTCCGCATCCCCCTTTGTATTGAATTCGTATACATTTGCAAAGGGGGGCGTTTTGCCCGCAATCATATCGCGGCATAGCCAAAAGTGATAAAGGAGCTGAATGTGGTCTCCAGGTACCATCGCCGTTATTGCAGGCTCGTCTGCGCCTCTCCACTCTGCGTATGGGATTGCCTTTGTGAAGTTAGCCGGTATGGGCCAAGTGATTGTCGCCCACACGAGTATGCCAAGAAGAGATGTTACGAGAAGACCTTTTTTCATACCTACTTTGTTTTGCCTAGTCGTCTGACCGTGTTAGTGTGATGAGACGGCTGTCTGGATTGCCTTCCGGAATTGCGATGTTTATGTGGAGTGTGTCGG
The DNA here is from genome assembly GCA_045603485.1 of Kiritimatiellia bacterium. Taxonomy (GTDB): domain Bacteria; phylum Verrucomicrobiota; class Kiritimatiellia; order RFP12; family JAAYLN01; genus RGIG5952. The sequence goes on from JAZUMF010000105.1 coordinate 6,610, forward strand.
CAGGGAGGGCGCCTTCGGCACGGTCGGGCCATTCAATGCAGATCAAATCGCCTGATTGCAGATATTCATCGAACCCGAGGGCATCGAGGTCGGTCGCCGCTTTGAGCCTGTACAAGTCCATGTGGACCAGTCGGCCTCCGCCAGGGAGCGAATACTCTCCAACTAGGGTGAAGGTCGGGCTGGTGACTGGGCGTTTTACACCCAGTTCAGCCGCCAACGCCTGTGTGAATGTCGTTTTGCCGGCACCAAGGTCACCCTCTAGGGCAACGACAGTTGGAGTATTGCGAAGCATTTCAGCCATTTCTCTGGCAAAGGCCCGCATTGCGGCCAGATTTTCAATTTTGACGATTTTCTTCATTTGTCTTGTAGATGTATGGTCGCCACTTGTTAGAGTCTGAAACGACGCTACTTCTTTGGCCAAAATTCGTCGGTGTATTTTGACGCAATACCGACTTCAAAGGGCTCAAAGCATTCCGCCAAAATCGACCAGCCGCGATCGAGGGCTTGCTCGAGCGGTATATTGACAGCCAAGTCCATCATTCCGGCTTCAAAGAGCTTGCCGTACTTAAGGAGTTTTTCATCCCACGCCGACATGCGGAAGCCCATCGCCGCCTTTTCTTGCGTCTCCTTGAAGGATGAGTAGAGGCGAATCATGGCATCCATGATTGTGCGGTGATCTTTGCGTGTCTTGTTGTTGACTTGCTGCTTTAGACGCGAGAGTGAGCCGAATGGTTCAATTCTTCCGTTTTTGAGGTAGAACTGACCTTCTGTGATGTAGCCTGTGTTATCTGGTACAGGGTGGGTGACATCGTCGCCCGGCATTGTTGTAGCCGCAAGGATGGTGATGGAGCCGGCACCCTCAAAGTCGACCGCCTTTTCGTAGCGTGACGCGAGCTGGCTGTAAAGGTCGCCGGGATATCCGCGGTTGGAGGGGATTTGCTCCATTGTGATGGCAATCTCTTTAAGTGCATCTGCAAATGAAGTCATATCGGTCAGGAGAACGAGTACGCGCTTGCCTTCAAGTGCAAATTGCTCTGCGACCGCAAGTGAAATATCAGGGACGAGAATGCACTCTACAATCGGGTCTGCCGCCGTGTGAACGAACATGACGGTACGGGAGAGGGCTCCCGACTTCTCAAGCGTATCGCGGAAGTAGAGGTAGTCGTCGTATTTAAGCCCCATGCCGCCTAAGATGATGACATCAACCTCGGCCTGGAGGGCGATTCGGGCAAGAAGCTGATTGTAGGGTTCGCCTGCTCGTGCGAAGATGGGGAGCTTTTGCGATTCGACAAGGGTGTTGAAGACATCAATCATCGGAATGCCCGTGCGAACCATGTGGCTTGGAATAATGCGCTTTGCAGGGTTGACTGAGGGCGTTCCGATGGGAATCAAGCCATCTTCAAGGGCTGGGCCATTGTCGCGAGGGCGTGCGGCACCTGTATAGACGCGCCCCAGGAGCGCGTCGGAGAAGGGAACTTCCATCGGGTGACCGAGAAATCTCACGGACGCATCGGTTGCGATTCCGCGCGTTCCGGCAAAGACCTGAAGTGAAACTCTGTCTCCGTCAAGCTTGATTACCTGAGACAGAGAAGTGCCATTGCGCGAGGTGACTTCGGCAAGCTCGTGGTATGCGGCGCCTTCGGCACGAAGGTTGATGACCGAACCGGCAATATTATCAATGCGATGATATGTCTTATGCATGGCGTGCATTCTCCTCAAGAAGCTTTTCAATCTTTTCCTTAAAGGTCTTGCAGGCATCTGTATCAGGTGCCGTTTGGTGCCAATCCTTAAAGTTTTGTGTAATTGTCAGGAAGAAGCGACGGGCATCATCCTTACTGTCGAAATCAAAATCAGAGGCGATAATCTTTTCGAGCAGATCAAAGACTTCCCGTTGGCGAACGACCGGCATAGCCGAGTCCACCTCGTTGAATGAGTCCTGTTGCAGATATACGGCATCAAGGAGCTCCGACTTTAGGTAGACGAGGAAGTCCGCCATTGCGGTACCTTCTTCGCCAACGACCTTAGTCATCTGGAGAACTTCATTGCCGCGACGCAATATGGCGCGAAGTTTTTCTACGCGATCCTGCTCGACAACGCTGGAATACTTGCTCCAGCTGTCAAGCGGGTCAATGGCTGGGTAGCGGCGAGCGTCGGAGCGGGCGCGTGAAAGACCGTGGAATGCACCGACTACCTTGAGGGTCGCTTGCGTGACAGGCTCGTCAAAGTTACCACCTGCAGGTGAAACGGTGCCGCCGATTGTTACGGAGCCAATCGAGCCGTCACGAAGTCTTACGCGGCCGGCACGCTCGTAGAAGGCGGCAACGACGGATTCAAGATAGGCAGGGAATGCCTCTTCGCCTGGGATTTCCTCAAGTCGGCCTGACATTTCGCGAAGGGCTTGAGCCCAGCGTGAGGTCGAGTCAGCCAAAAGAAGGGCGTTGAGACCCATTTGGCGGTAGTAGGAAGCAATCGTGACCGCCGTGTAGACCGAAGCTTCTCGAGCTGCAACCGGCATTGATGATGTGTTGCAGATAATGACGGTACGATCCATCAGCGAGCGACCCGTGCGAGGATCCTTCATGGCTGGGAATTCGCGAAGAGTTTCAACGACCTCGCCGGCGCGCTCTCCGCAGGCGGCGATAATTACAACATCAACCTCTGCGTGGCGGCTTGTGACCTGTTGAAGAACCGTCTTGCCAGCACCGAAGGGGCCGGGAATGCAGTAGGTGCCGCCAAGTGCAACGGGGAAGAATGTGTCGATTGTACGCTGCTGGGTAATCATCGTCTCGGTAGGGCTGAGACGCTCCTCAAAGCAGCTGAGCGGTACCTTGACAGGCCAACGCTGAATAAGTGTAACCTCCTGCTCCAGGCCGGAATCATTAGCGAGAGTGGCAATCTTGTCGGTGACTTTATAGGTTCCCTTTGCGGCAATCTCGCGGACTGTCCATGCGCCATCAAGTCCAAACGGTGCCATGATTCGGTGAGCAAAGATACCTTCCGGAACGGTTCCCAATGTGTCGCCGGCATAGACTTTGTCGCCGACCTTGACGGACGGGGTGAATTCCCATGAGCTGTCTCTGGGGATAGGCGGGAGATAGGTGCCGCTCTGCAAAAAGAAGCCACACTCCTCCGCTAGACGGGGAAGCGGATTCTGCAATCCGTCAAAGACCTGTCCGAGAAGACCGGGGCCGAGCTCGGCAGAGAGTAGGTCGCCCGAGAATTCAACGAGACCGCCGACGGCAAGGCCTGTGGTATCTTCAAAGACCTGCATGTCAGCGAGTGAGCCACGAATGCGGACGACTTCAGACATTAGGCGACGGGTTGTGCCATTATCGTCCAGAAGCGCATATCCGACCTCGTTTTGTGCGACAGCACCGGAAAACGCCACGGAAATCATATTTCCGTTGACCATAGAAATTGTACCAGTTGTTTTCATCGTTTAGTCAGAGCCTTAAAGGATTCAGCTCCTTTGGCGGCATCAGCCGCAAGAAGCTTTTCGTTGATTTGGATTTTGGCTGCAAAAGCCAGGATGACATTTTCCGAGAGTGGCTGAACACCCTGGAGGGAATCGAGAATAGTCCAGCGCAGGTGGGCTATAGCCCGTTCGCGCTGGAGCGGGTCGCTAAGTGCGAATGCGGCAGTAATTGCAGGAGCGATGGTGCCGTCGCATCCGGCTGTTTCAAGCCTGGGAGCCTTGGACGGCTGCTCTCCACGGCGGCGGGTACGCTCAATAGCGACCGCATTTCGGATCTGAGCATCTGCATCGCGCCATGCTCGAACGAATGGATGAGAGTCGTCGCAGTCATTAAGAATGGCGTTGACCGCACGAGCAATTGAGCCGGTAAGTTCAGAGTCGCAGGCAGCGCGGAAGCCTTCGAGCGTCATCTTCGCACTTTGTCCCTCAAGGAGGAGGGGTAGTGAGGATATGAAGTAATCGAGGTTCACGATTGCGTTCCTAACTTAATGATTGACTTATGCATCCTTGGCAAGGGCTGCAAGTTCGGGGCGAAGAAGCCGTGCCAAGGCGTCAGTCACGGCATCGGCGGTAAAGCATTGCTCAATGCGGCCGCCATCGGTGCGGATAACGAAACCGTTCGCGAAGGCGGGGCTGTTGATAACCTTGATTCCGTCAGCGGCGCTCTTTGCTTTGAGCTCATCAAGAAGCTTTGCCGCTAAATCTGCCGCGCTATTGCCAAGCTCAACCTCAATTGCCTTTTCACCCTTTGCCAAGTAGGTATCGATAGCCTTGGTAATCCATGCCTTGAGTGTTTCGGTATTGTTGAATTCAGCCTTAACACCATCCGCAAGGAAAGAGACGACAATCTTTTGGAGGTCTTGAGCGAGTTGCAGCTTGACATCACGGACCGCTTGCTTAACGGTAGCTTCAGCGCGGGATGAAAATGCGGCGGCATCACGCTTGGCCTCGGCACGAAGCTTCTCGGCTTCTTCCTCAGCCGCTTTGCGAATATTGGCTGCATCCTTTTGCGCAGATTCAATGATAGACTTAGCTTCAGCGTTGGCCTTTTCAAGACCTTCGCTTTTGATTCTTTCTAATAGTGCTTGTAATTCGTCAGCCATATTTACTCCTTAATAAAATAAATGACGCCAATCAAGTCATAATTATAATATTATACCATAAATGGAAAATTAAGACGAAAAGATTATAAATCGAAGAGTGAAAAGCGATTGCAAAAGTCAATTCCAAATTGACCTTTTATAAGGTGTGCAATTTGTAAATCAGGGCATGATTGACCACTCATTTGTTCCAATGAAATTCATTATTTCGCGCCCAAAGGGTGATTACGCCTTTTACAGGCGCCTGATTTCACTCGTCACAGCCGCTATAATCTCCCTGCCGCAAGACAAAAAGTCTTGAAAGGGACAATTCATTCAGAAGCGAGCTGGATTTTTTGCGCTCTTGTTTGTCAATATGTTATATTTGAGATTTGAGGAGATATTAAGATGGTATCAGAGCTTTTTGGAAATGTTATTAAGGAGTTGCTGCATTTTTGGTGGTTTTTTGTAATTGCAATTGGTCTTAAGATTTTGATTTGTATCGCAAAAAGTCCATCCGGCAAGGGCTCTCGCGGAGAGAAAATAGCGCCATTAGCAATCTTTCAAAGTCTTGCGTCTCTTAAGGGGGCTCGCGGAGAGAGAATTGTTTCAAGGCGGTTGCGTGATGGTCTGCCGGAGGAATATAAGATTTTAAATGACATTTACCTTCCGCTTTTAGATGGAACTACAACACAGATTGATCATATCGTTGTATCGCAATATGGTATCTTTGTCGTAGAAACAAAGGCTTATAGCGGATGGATTTTCGGGGATGGGAAAAGTCCCTGCTGGACTCAGACGATATACAACAAGAAAAGTAAATTTCAAAATCCAATCAGGCAAAACTATAGGCACATTTGCGCATTGGCTGAGACTCTCGGTATCGATAAATCATATTTTATCAGCGTTGTCGTCTTTACCGGTGACTGTGAATTTAAGGGTGAGATGCCTAAGGGTGTCATATATTCCCAAGGTGCAGTAGATTACATCCGTCAGTTTACCGCTCCGTTGATTCTTGTTAGGCAGCTTGATGAAATTGTTTCTGCGATTGAGGAATGGCAAGCTTCAATCAGCGAGGAGCGAAAAGCCAAGCATGTCGAGAATTTGAAAAAACGCCATAACATTTAGGTTAAATCTTGCCAATGACCTAAGGGCGACTTTAGGATGACTCAGAGGGGTGGCGGTGCTTCAGGCGCAAACGCTTTTAGGCGAGGGGCTTCTTCTGCTGAAACTCTTCAATCCGAAAAGTGAAAACCGTCAAACCCGTTTTTGAACATAGCAATCAAGCTTTTTATGACTGCTAAAAAGAGGTAGAAGCCGGCGATTGATTCAAATATAAACGGTATCCAAGAAGGTGTTGGGTCATTGAGACAAAACAACGAATAAAGGGCGATCGTGCCACTTATAATCGCATACTCCCACGCGCCTTGGCATGTTTTTGGAATAAGTTTGAATCTTCTTTTCTTCATGAAGTAATAATATAAAATTTAAAGAGGAAAAGCAAATGGAATAATGGAGAGTGAAGCCATCATCTCGGCAAAAAGTGATTTGCCTTTTCATCGCTTGATAAATCCAACATTCTAGACATCTTATTAACGGAAATTTTTTAGTTCTACGACACTGAAAACTATTACGCACTTACGGCAATCTATACCGAGCGGTATTTATAATGACCGAATAGATAAATATCGGTATCTTACCTTTTACCTCTTACTTCTTACCTTTTACCTTTTACCTTTCTTTAGGTTTTAGGTAATAGGTAATAGGTAATAGGTTCCGACAATTCGCAAGGCGAATTGGCGGGACACTATGGATACTGCAACACATTTCACTTTTTACCTCAATAGGATAAAATTTATGATAGGCGAACTTGAAATCTGCCATTTTCTACACCCATAGATAACACGGCTTTTTTATCATCGCGAACATACATGCAGGAAGTATGGATTCGATGCCGGATGATATGCTTTCGGCGTTTCCTGCAAGAATCGCTTTTCTCTGTGCGACCAGGGAAGAATCAATTCGCCTTATCGGAATACCGCATGCGGTAAACTTATATCCCTTTTGTGAATTTTTCATCAACAACGCCGCAAAATCCAAAAATTCCAATTGCGTCTATCACGTAACAAAAACGAGTTCGAGACATGAAAACGTGTACGCTTATTTCGGATTCAGCTTTTTGAGCGATGCGACCAGGAGACGAATCAGCTCTTCGCAGTCGGTGTAGAGGGACTGATACGAATCGCCATCAGGGATGAAACCGGTTTCGTGCAGCAATTCAAGCCAATACAACGTTTCACCGGCTTCTTTGAGTGCGATGGTCTGTTTGGAAATGAAGTCGTTTCTGGATTGCGCGTACTTGGCTTCCGCCAGATTAGCCCCTATCGACGTGCCGCACCGAAGGATCTGCTTTGACATCGTCGATTCGCGTTTTCCGCGCAGATATTTATGGAGATTGACGATACGGATGGCAAACGCCTTGGCCTTTGTCAGCATCACCGGGTCGGACATACACATCTCCTTTCTTAGGAAAACGACAAACTCCGCACTTCTTACCTTTTACCTCTTACTTCTTACCTTTGTTTAGGTTTTAGGTTAGAGGTAATAGGTAATAGGTAATAGGTTCCGACAATTCGCGCTTTCCGCGCAGATATTTATGGAGATTGACGATACGGATGGCAAACGTCTTGGCCTTTGTCAGCATCACCGAGTCGGACATACACATCTTCTTTCACAAGAAAACGACAAACTCCGCACTTCTTACCTTTTACCTCTTACTTCTTACTTCTTACCTTTGTTTAGGTTTTAGGTTAGAGGTAATAGGTAATAGGTAATAGGTTCCGACAATTCGCAAGGCGAATTGGCGGAGGGGGTGGGATTCGAACCCACGATGGCCGTAAGACCATGCCTGATTTCGAGTCAGGTACGTTCAACCAGGCTCCGCCACCCCTCCGCGCTAAAAAGGCTCTAAAAAAGAACCTTTATTATGATACTAAAAAGGGTTGTCTTAGTCAACTTAAAATTCGTTTAGATATTTACATCAATCCATACAGGGATGTGGTCAGAGAGGCACATATAGTAATCAGGTGCATAGCGGTCGAAGGTGCGGACTGCATCTTTGGCTAAGCCTTTGACGAGGATGTGGTCTATTGCGTTGATTGCCGGCTTTGGGGTGTAGGGCTTATAGCCGTCAGGGAAGCAGTAGTGGCAACCATGACCTTCATCGCGATGTTCTACAGCAAGGTCGTAGCAATGTTCGAAACCGCAGCTGAATGCCGCTTCTAGGGCCTGTGAGGTGCGGGTGGCGTTTAGGTCACCCATTAGAATTGCAGGGCAATTGTATTTTGCCTGAAACTTGTCTATCGCATTGATTGCAAGATTGATTTGATAGGCCCTTGCTTCGTCGGAAAAGGCTTGGTAGGATTTGGATTCGGGATTTGAGACTTTGTACCACAGGTGTGTTGTCGTTAGAATGAATAGCGCGCCTGTCTCTTTGATGCGAAATACTCCCAGATTATAGGATTTTGTTTTGCTGTTATTGAAGATGCCTTCGTATTCGGGAATGTTGTCGGGATAAATCAGGAAGGTTGAGTCGACGAGTTCAAAGAGGTCTGTGCGATAAATTATAGGTGTGTCTCTTCCCCAGAGGAGAGCGTATGGTAAATTATTGTCTGAGAAGAGCTGCATGAGTTTGTCTGCCATGCGTGCAGTTACTTCTTGAAGTCCTAAGACATCGGGCTTTGTTTCAAGGTAGTATTTAAGAAAGCCTGGCATTCTTGCCTCTGGCGAGCAATCTTGACCGATTTTTTCCCATTCGGGCATATTTCTGTCGCAGGCCCACTGGTTTGTGCTCATTATGCGTAACTTTTTCATGGTAATTTCCAGTTTTTTATCGGCTTAAATAGATAAGGCTTTCAAAATGCGCCGTTCTCGGGAACATGTCAAAGACTTTAGCCTTCTTTATCTTGAAGCCTTTTTCCGCAAGAGACGAGAGGTCGCGTGTGAGGGTCGCGGGATCGCACGAAACATAGATCAGCTTTTGCAGTTGTGAGGAGGCGAGTGCCTGTACCGTTTCAGGCTCCATGCCTTGACGAGGGGGGTCTGCAATGACGACGGCGTCATTTAGAGGTATGTCATCGAGACCGTTCTTTGCGAAGCCCGCAACCGTATCGCAGATGAAGGTGACGCCGCTGAGACCAAGGTTTTTTGCATTTCGCTTTGCCGCGGCTATGGCATTGCGCCCGCTTTCTACGCCAATGATGTTTTTGAAGCCGTCCGCGGCTGCCGCAAGCGCAAAAACGCCTACACCGCAGTAGAGGTCAAGGAGGGTGTTGCAAGGCGTTTCTGAGACGATTTCCTTTAACCACTGGCGTACTTGCTCGACAAGCGCGTAAGCGACTTGCGGGTTTACCTGGTAAAAGCCGTCTGTTGGAACCTGGAGGTCGCCGACGGGGGAGTGTTCGGTTAGGCAGCCGATGTCGGACGGCGCTTTGCCTTCCCACGATAAGACGCCGTCCGCTTCTGTATGTCGAAATGTAATTGATGCTCCATCGGGGAGAGAGTATGCGGCATGCTGTCTCATGCGAGACCAAGCATAGTTGATTGATGGATTTGCAAGCGGACAGCGTTGTATGTCGACGACGGTCTTGTTGTCTTCACCCAAATAACCGATTTTGCATTGGGCTCCCCTGCGCTGCACATGAAGGACGATTTTATTGCGGTAGCCAAGTGGAGCGGGTGAAGCGAAGGGGGGGAGAAAGACTTCGGGGGCGGCGAGGTTGCGAAGGAAGTTTTTTAGCTGGCTGTTTTTTAGGTCAACTTCTGCCTTGTAATCAACATGGTCGTAGACGCAGCCAGGAACAAGGATTCCTTCTTCCGTACGGCAACATGGCTCAATTCGATTGGCTGACGGTGTGAGAACCTTGATGAGAGTGGCGTTTTGAAAGCGCTTTTTATTTGAGACTATCTTTGCAAGGACTTTTTCGCCCGGGAGTGTGCCGGGAATGAAGGTGACGATTCCGTCGTCTTTTGCAATGCCGGCCCCACGATATGCGACATCGACAATCGTGAATTCCTGTATTCTGCCTTGACCTTGCGAAGTATGTTGCGTTTCCATTGCGTCTTAGATGATTCGAGTGAGCATTTGCTCCGCCAAATCGGAGAGTGCTGCCGTTGCTTGAGAGCCTTTAATGGTCGAAAGCGCCGCGACTGCTTCTGTTGTGAATTGCTTGGCTTTTTCACGGGCTTCTTCAACTGTCCAAAGGCGGAGGCATGAGGGCTCTTCGTTTTCTTCATCGGCGTCGAGGATGTCGTCGATTATCTGGAAGGCTACACCTAGCGCTTCGCCATAGTGACCTAAAGCTTCAATCTCATCGTCGGTTCCGCCGCCGGCGATTGCGCCGAGCAGCATTGAGGCTTTGAAGAGGTCCGCCGTTTTGTGGAGTTGAATATAGCTTAGCCGCTCTGCATCAAGCGGTGTATTGGCTATGTCTTCAACCTGTCCGCCAACTACACCTGCCGGGCCTGCCGCCTTAGCCAAAACTCTTACAAGGTTGTTTGTCCGTTCAGGAGAGAGTTTTGTCGGCTGCGATATGACATCAAATGCGTGAGCCTGTAATGCGTCACCAGCCAGTATCGCTAGCGCTTCACCGTATTTGATATGGACGGTCGGGCTGCCTCTGCGGAGGGCGCTGTCATCCATCGACGGGAGGTCGTCATGGATGAGGGTGTAGGAGTGCAGATATTCAATCGCCGCCGCAGCTTGGAGCGCCGCTTCGGGATCGCCGTCGTCGCTTGCCGCTGCCTCTGAGGCTGTCAGCACTAATAACGGGCGTATGCGCTTGCCACCTGTGGATACGGCATAACGCATTGCTTCTGCAAGTGCTTTGGGAACATTTTCGGACGGCAACAACCGCAAAACGACCTCTTGGGCTCGTTCGCGCTGCAGGCCAAGATAGTCTTTTGTCGCCATTTTTTTACTTGACCGTGTAGCGTGTTGCTTTGCCCAAGGCTTTCCAGAGAGACTCTTGGTCGGTCGCGGCGATAATCGCATTGCGGTTTTGGACCTTCATGAAGGACTCTGTAAGTCCGGCGATGAGGCGCAGATAAAACGCGCTTACCGCTGTTGGAATAGTAAAGAAGCAAATGATGTTAGCGGTATGGTCGTTGTCGAACTTGATGCCCTTTTTGCTGGTGCCGAGTGCGAGCGTTAAGCCGCCGCCTTCAACACCGCGCACATGGGGGAACGCCAAGCCGTTTTCCATACCTGTCGAGAGGATGTTCTCGCGCTCTATGGCTGCAGTGACAAGCTTTGCCGCATCATCGACGAAGCGTGCGTCCTGCATAATGGTCGCAAGCTCGATAATGGCGTCGTCGCGTTTTGTCGCCTTGAGCTCAGGAATCATAAGGGACTGGGCGGAGAAGCGGGCAATGCCGATTTTGCGCGGCTCGGAGCGCGTCTGATTTTCACCGACCCACCGTGCAGAGTCGGAGGTTTCATAGAGGATTCGGGCGCAACTCGGGCAGGTTTGGATCTGATTGGACTGCAGGTCGTGCGCCTGACGGACGGTTTGCACCAAACCGAGTGGAAGGCGCATACCGCAAATTGCACAGGAGCCGTTGTGCATCGGTGCCATAACGATGTGGTCTTTCTTCAAAAGACGAAGGACGAAATCTTTTGTCGATTGTGGAAGACCTGAAGCTAAATCTTCGATATTTTTACGGAGACGCTCAAGGTGCGAGCCATCGCCTGTCGTTTTGTGTTCGTCAAGAATCAATACCAATTCCTGAAGCTGTAATAGATGATTTACTAAACTCTGCATAGTGCTTAATGTTTTACATTTATTTTGAAATTTTGTCAAGATTTTCATTGAAAAAATTATCCCTTTTGTCTTTGTCCGTAAAAAATGGTATCTTTATAGAAAGTTTCGTTTATGATTGAAGGATTTGAAAGATGAAGAACTGGTATACAGCAAAAGCTTCTCATGGCACCATTGTCAACGATGATGTCATTCGCCGTACTCGCGCTATTTGTGCAGACCGGCAAAAACGCCTTAGCACGATTAAGACGCGCGAGGATGCGGAGGCTTATATCAATGAAGTACGGGCAAAAATCAGAAAGGCATTTCCACTTCCGGCCGAAAAGACGCCTCTTAACCCTCAAATTACCAGAACGACTGACATGGGGGATTACACTATTGACTGTGTGATTTTTGAAAGTCGCCCGAGATTCCCAGTTTCGGCTGCATTGTATACACCCAAAATGCCGGGGCCTCATCCCGCAATTTTGTTTTTAATAGGTCACTCGCAAACAGGTAAGGCTGCCGACCAATATCAGCTTTCATGCCGCATGTATGCACAGATGGGATATACCGTTCTTGCCGTCGACCCAATCGCACAAGGAGAGCGTTATCAGTTTATCGGTGTGCCAGGAGCCGAATCTCTTTCTGGTGCCTGCTGTTCAGAGCACAATACCCTAGGGAAGCAGCTATTGCTTTGTGGCGATTTTTTTGGCGCCTGGCGTTCATGGGATGCAATTCGCGGTGTTGATTTCTTGTTAAGCCGTCCTGATGTAGATGCAAGCCGTATTGCCGTGACAGGTACATCTGGCGGTGGTACTATGACTACATTCGCATTTACCCTTGACGAGCGTTTGGCCATCGCCGCTCCAAGCTCTTATATCACGACTTGGCAGCGCAATATCGAAAATGAGCTTCCAGTCGATTCTGAACAGGCCATTCCACGCCTCTTGGGGCAGGGGCTTGAGATGACCGATTTGCTTATTGCAGCGGCTCCCCGTCCCGTGAGAATTATGGCTCAAATAAACGACTTCTTTGACGCGCGAGGCTCTGAAACCGCCTACAATGAGGTTAAGCGCATTTATGAGCTCTTGGGCGCAGGAGATGATGTAAGCTTGATTGTCGGCCCAGATCTCCACGGATATACCCATGCTCACCGCATGGCGGCATCGGAGTTTTTCAACTCACAATTCGGAGTCAATGCAACCCCCGTTGAGCCTACCGATAAACTTGGCGATGAATTACGCTGTACTGAAACAGGGCAGCTTTCTGACAATCCGAAGTGGCGTCTGGTCCATGACTTTATTGTCGATGAAGCTGAAAGGCTTCGCAAGTCCCGTCGCGAGCTTTCGCTTGAAGAGCTGCGCTCATATTTTGCAAATGCCCTTGGGCTTCCTGCTGTTGATTCGGTTGCCATACCGCCTTACCGGATGCTTCGCCCAATGGATGCTCCCAACTATAAGGTCGGACGCTTCCGTTTGGAAAAGGATGACGGCGTTGATGTTATCTTGCGCTTAGTAGCCGATGATTATATGCTGCATATCCCAATGTGTGAAAAGGCGCGCCTTTTAATTCCCCACATGGATTCGTTGCTTGAACATGAGGATATGCCGATAGGGGAAGGCCTTGATGTACTTTTGGATATCAGAGGCATTGGCGAACTTGAACCGTCTTCTGGTCCGCAAGTCGGGCGCGATTTCTTCCATCCATATCAGTATGATTATTATTATGATTCGGTTTACCGCATGCTCGGAGAGTCATACCTTGGAGGACGCGTCCGTGATATTTTCTCTGCCGTAGCTCTCTTGCGCAGCAAGGGCTGCAAGGATTTGACGCTTCGCGGTCATGGACAAGGGGCAATTCCAACGGCGATTGCGGCTCTCTTCTTGGATTGCAAGGTTGAGCTTGCGGCGGCGCCGGTCTCGTGGGAAAATATGGCATTGTCGCGTGCCAATGTATGGCCTCAGGCGGTTTTGATTGAGAATGTTCTTGCAACAACGGATTTGCCTGATTTATACAAAGCTTTAGGCGACCGCCTCACGATTTTATCAAATTGGGATATGGTAAAGCCCGTTTTTGAAGAGGGCGTTGATGACCGATAGACTTTCTTTTGCCTTATAAGATTGGGAATTGTTTTATGTGCGTTCTTTGTGGATATATCAGCAAAGAGAAAAATGTTGCGCCAAAACTCCTTGACTATGGTGAAAGCATAGAAGGGCTTTGGAGCGGTTTTTATACTGGCGTAGGAGTACTGGGCGACGATGGAGTTATCCGTCATCGTAAAACCACCGGCTGCTCATCAGTTTGGCGTGAGCGGTTTTCGACTGAAGATTTGCCCGGCAAAACGGGCTTTTTTCATAGCCGTACAAATAGCGGCGGCGACACAAGATATGCCCATCCATTTGTATCATGCGATGGTACCACAATGCTTGTCGGGCAAGGGCATGCAGGATGCTTTGCCAAATATAATGACAAGATTGTTGATATAGCCAATAATCTTCTTGATGAAGGGGTTGTCTTTTCAAGTGCAGACCCTGACCTTGAACGCAAAAAGTATCAAGTTCTGAAAGATGGCTCACAGGTTCATGTGTCGGATATTGTTACCGAGTATGCAGCCTCGCTATATCGAAAATGCGGAGATCCTTTGGAGGCTGTCCGTAAAACGGCAACCGATATTCTCGAAGAGGCGATTTCTCTCTTTATTTTCCGTGATAAGCCAGGACATATATATGTTTCAAATATGAATGCACGCCTGGCAATCCGCCGCATTCCTGATGGAATCTTTATGACAACCAGCCTGTTGCTCTTTGATAAAGTCTATGGCGAGTCGTTGGAGATGCCGTCAAATGCTGTTGCAGATATTTCATTGGATTCTGCAACCTTTAAGCCGCTAGTTGATAACCTAACTGTGGGAGCATTAGGGAATCCTAAACAGTTGTATCAAGATGTCTATGACTTTATAAAGTCAAATGACGGAGTTTCTTTGCCGCAAATAATGGATTCCGTTGTTAAAAAGCATTGTGCCGCAGACGATGTAGAGCCACTTTTCTTGCAAGGACTACCGCATCAAATTGTTGAGCAAATGTATGCCGAAGGCATAATCAATTATGAAACAAAAAAGGTCCCTGGGCCATCGTGTTGTAGCTATCCTGGAGCCAGAACATTGTTCTATTAAAAAAAAATGACCTTTCGCGAAAGCAAAAGGTCATTCTTTTCTTTATGAAAGAAGGCAATTACTTGCCGACAATGATACCATCGCCGTATATAGCACTCTCGAGAGAGATACCCATAAAGGTGCCATAATAAACATTGTTAGCGTTAGGACCTTTAGTAGGGGTGCGGAATGACACGCATCCGGTAGAAACTACTGCAATAGCAATTGCAACGGCAGCGATTAGAATTTTGCTCATCGTAATCTCCTTTTTATATATCAGGATACGAAATCAGTTCCATTAAAGATTCGGAACACGCATTCCAATAGAAATCTTTATAAAACCAAATTCGTCTATAGTTTATATTTAGCATAAAGTTTTTGTCAAGTGATAATTTCGCATTGTATTGCTACGAATAGCTTTTTTTGCTAATATGCCTTCTCAAGTGACAGGCCTTGCATAAACAATATTGCCAAATACCCCACTTTTTGGTAATATATTTACTTAAGGGACAGGCATCCAAAACAACAAGGAAAACCAAGAGTCAAGAATATAGTCGAAAGCTACTACCATATAGTAAGCAGATGTATCTTCAGTCAGTTTTTGCTGGGGGATACGGATAAAGACATGTTCGTCAAGATGATGCGTACAATAGCCTATTTCAGTGGAATAGATATACTCAACTATTGCGTGATGGACAACCACTTTCATCTCCTCGTTCATGTACCTGAGCCATCAAAGCCTACAGAAGCACTATTACTAAAACGCATATCCGCACTCTACGGTAGACTCCACGCAGCTGACCTTAAGAGCCGCTGGTATGAACTAAAGAAGCAAAACCGACCAGATATTGTCGAAGAAGAGCAGGCGGCATTCATTCGCCGCATGGGAGATATAACACCATTTATGCAGTGCCTAAAGCAACGCTACTCAGCCTGGTACCGCGCAAGACACGACTACAAACAAGGCACAATGTGGGAAGGTCGTTTCCGCAGCACACTAGTAGAAGGCACCTCAGAAACCCTCTCCTCAATCTCAGCCTACATCGACCTAAATCCCGTCCGCGCAGGCATAGTAGACGACCCCAAAGACTACAAATGGGCAGGCTTTGCCAATGCGCTGAAAGGCGATAGCAAATCAATGGAAGGCATAGCAAAGATGTATGACAAAACAGCTAGTGACACATCCTTTGCAGATTTGGCGAAAGAATATCGTCTAAAGAAGTCGGAGGCCAAGCGGTCTTAGGAAGACAACATTCACACACAACTCCTTGGCTCACAGAACGACATGGCTACGATCCGACTTTGAGCCTATGATGGCGCCGTGTGTGAAGTGGCGTATTTTGCAGCGAAGTATTACCGATAACGGTAACTCGCCTTTTTCATCTATTACTTCTTGTACCTTTTCTGGCTCTATTGCATCGGAGCCGCGTACATAGAGTTTTAGACGATATTCTTTTGCCAAATCTGCAAAGGATGTGTCTTTAGCTGTTTTGTCATACATCTTTGCTATGCCTTCCATTGATTTGCTATCGCCTTTCAGCGCATTGGCAAAGCCTGCCCATTTGTAGTCTTTGGGGTCATCTACTATGCCTGCGCGTACGGGATTTAGGTCGATGTAGGCTGAGATTGAGGAGAGTGTTTCTGAGGTGCCTTCTACTAGGGTGCTACGGAAGCGCCCTTCCCACATTGTACCTTGCTTGTAGTCGTGTCTTGCGCGGTACCAGGCTGAGTAGCGTTGCTTTAGGCACTGCATAAATGGTGTTATATCTCCCATGCGGCGAATGAATGCGGCCTGTTCTTCTTCGACAATATCGGGGCGATTTTGCTTCTTTAGCTCATACCAGCGGCTTTTAAGGTCAGCTGCGTGGAGTCTTCCATAGAGTGCCGATATGCGTTTTAGTAATAGTGCCTCTGTGGGCTTTGATGGCTCTGGTACATGAACGAGGAGATGGAAGTGGTTATCCATTACGCAATAGTTGAGTATATCTATTCCGCTGAAATATGCTATTGTACGCATCATCTTGACGAACATCTCTTTATCTGTATCCCCCAGCAAAAACTGACTGAAGATACATCTGCTTACTATATGGTAGTAGCTTTCGCCTGCGTTCTTGACTCTTGGTTTTCTCATTGTTGTCTCCTTGTGGTGAATGTGGCAGACTTTGGGTCTGTCCCTCGGTCAAATATATTACCAAAAAAGAAGATGCTTGGCAATAATTTTGTATAGCACTTTCTCGGATGCCTGTCCCCTAGGCAGATATATTACCAAAAAGTGGGATATTTGGCAATATTGTTTATATAAGGCCTGTCCCTCAGTAAAGATGTTAGCAAAAAAGGCGGAGCGAATTGGCAACATTAATGTGGTTTTGATATAATACTCACCATCTTGACTTTTTGAAAGGACTGCTATGAAACTCAATCTTAACTTTGACAATGTTATTGGAAAAATCAAGCCTATGCATGCCGTCGGGCAGCCTCCCTTTACCGGGGGATTCCAGTCTTTGAATTTTAAACCGATACAGATATTGAAGGATGCCCATGTCCCATATTCTAGGCTTCACGATGTTGGCGGTGCCTTTGGAGGAAATCGTTTCGTTGACATACCAAATATCTTTAGGGATTTTGATGCCGATGAAAACGACCCTGCATCTTATGATTTTGCATTTACCGATGTCCTTATCAAGGCGATGATGGAATATGATGTACCGCCATATTTCAGATTGGGCGTTACTATTGAAAATCAAAGCTTTGTTAGGGCTTACCGTATCCACCCTCCAAAGGATTATGGCAAGTGGGCAAGAATTTGCGAGCACATTGTCCGCCACTATAATGAGGGATGGGCTGACGGCTTCCACTTTGGAATTAAGTATTGGGAGATTTGGAATGAGCCTGAGAATCGTGAAATTCCAAAATTAAATCAATTGTGGACTGGTACCGCCGAGCAGTATTATGAGCTTTACGATGTTGCCGCCAAGCATTTGAAGAATTGCTTTGGCGACAAGATTAAGGTCGGCGGATATGGCGCTTGCGGTTTCTATGGCATATTCGGCGACCCTGAGAAGTATGGCCTTAATGTCGAGAGGAGAACCGAGGAGCGTTACAATAGCGCCAAGGAGGACTATCGTATAAACTTCTTCTTGGGCTTCATGGAATATCTAAAGGCGCACAACACTCCGATCGACTTTTTCTCATGGCATACATACGGCACAATTGATGTTATCTTGGTTGAGGCTGATTTTGTTGATAACACCTTGAATAAATATGGTTTTGGGAATATTGAGACACATCTTAACGAGTGGAACCTATCCCACGACCGCAATAAGAATAAGGGCACATCATTTGCGTCATCAAATGTAATGGCGACTATGATCGGTATGCAGTACAAGAAGACCGACATGCTGATGTATTATGATTCACGATTCGCCGCAATCAGCGCTTACGCTGGCTTGTACGATGTTACAACGCTTGAGCCCTCCTGCGTTTATTATTCACTTAAAGCCTTTGGCGAGTTATATACCTTGGAAAACCAGGTTGAATGCGCTCTTGGCAAGGATGGGGTATTCGCCGTTGCCGCTAAAAACGGCGACAAGGAGATGGTAATCCTATCAAATCTTGAGGATGACATCGTCATTGAAACCGAGCTTTCCCAAGATTTCAGCGCATACTTGATTGATAAGGACAACTTTATCGTCAAGACCGATTTAAATCCTAAGGAATTCACTCTTAGGAAGAATGATGTCATTGTCTTGAAGAACTACTAATCAATAGGATTGTAAGATGCACTCAATACTAAGGTTTATAGCAGTCATCGTGCTGTCCGCGTTTGCTTTTATAGCTTCTGCGGCTCAAAAGAACGACGAAGCGCTCAAGGTTCTTGCAATCGGGAACTCATTCTCTGTTTGCGTTCTTAAGGAGATGCCGAAGATTGCGACCGACCTTGGATGCAAGCTTGACTTTTGCTCAATGTATATCGGCGGTTGCACACTTGGCAAGCATGCCGGTAATTTGAATAAGACAAATGCCTCGCCTTATTCGATTACATGGAGCTATGTTTCATGTGAACATGGCTCTGAGCCTTTCAAGGATGCCTTGACCGAAGCAAATGGGAAATATTACAGCAATATTGTGAAGATGCTCAAGGCTGACAAGTGGAATGTTGTCACGATTCAGCAAGGCAGCCATCAAAGTTGGAGGCCTGGCAGCTACGAGCCCCACGGTACAATGCTTATCAACGCAATCAAAAAGCACGCGCCTCAGGCAAAGATATATGTTCAGCAGACCTGGTCCTATACCCCTTGGGATAACCGCCTTAAAAAATGGGGTATAGATCAGAATCAAATGTTTGATGGTATCGAAAAGGCTTACGGGGAGTTCGCAAAATCCCATGGTCTTGACTTGATTCTAACGGGCAAGGCTATTCAGCTTTTCCGGAAGGAATTGCCTGTCAAATATACCGAAAACTCAAATGCTGACGATGTCGTCGGCGTGAACAAATTCAAGAAATTTGAAAATGGCAAGTATTGGATTAGTGGCGATCCCTTTCACCTCAACAAGAAGGGTGTCTACTTCCAAGCTCTGGTTTGGACAGCAAAGCTTTTTGGTGCGGATGTCACCAAATGCAACTATGTTCCAGAACACCTTAAAAAGACGCCAGAAACTGTTGAGCTGATGAAGAAAATCGCTTGCGAAGTTGCAAAGCAAAAGTAGTTCCTGAAAGGTCAAAATACCATTTCCAGAGGAATTTCTTCTTCCTGCTCTTTAGAAAACCGCTTTTCGTAATCTGTTATTCAATTACGAAGAGCGGTTGTCCTTTAGATACCGAAGCACCTTGCTCTACGAGGAACTTTACGACCTTGCAATCGCGAGGAACCGACACATTATTGAGCAGCTTCATAGCCTCGACCGCGCAAACAGTATCGCCTTCTTTGCAAGTGGCTCCCTCTTCAATCCAGTTTGGCTTATCATTTGCCGGGCGGCGATAGAAGGTTCCAGCGAGAGGCGAGCAGACGGTATTTTCGTCTGTGGCTGGTTGAGAGGCTGGCTCTTGAACGGCAGGTTTCTCTGCGATGGTTGCGGACTGGCTCTGCCGGCGCATCTCCAAATCTGCCGGGATTGGAGCTCGAGATGCTTTCGGTGCTGCACGCCATTTGAAATAATCCAACGCGACCTCGGGGAAGAGACAGTATGAAAGGATGTCTTCTTCTGCCTTGATATACTTTGAATCAAGCGCAGCCGCTGCCAAGGGCAAGCCCGGCTCAAGAGAATCTGCCGGGCGGCGATCTATGCGCTTGCCGTCTGGCAAAATCTTTTCAACGACTTCCGCTTTGACAGGCGCTGGCGAGCGGCCATACAAGCCGCGCACATAATTGCGCGTCTCTTCGGTCACCATACCATAACGCTCGCCCTTGAGAACATTGAGAACGGCCTGAATTCCGATAATCTGGCTCGTAGGCGTGACGAGCGGAGGATAGCCCATATCTTCGCGGACGCGGGGAAGCTCTTCAAGAACTTCATCTAGACGGTCAAGAGCATTCTGCCCCTGAAGCTGAGAGCGAAGGTTTGAAATCATTCCACCCGGAATATGGTGAATCAGGACACCGGCATCGACAAAATCGGGAGATGCGCTTGCAGGCTCGCGAAGAGGACGGAGCTTTTTGAAATGAAGGGATATTTTGCGAATGGCATCCAAATCAAGTCCCGTATCAAAGCCTGATGACTTGAGAATAGCGTCCATTGTCTCGACCGGTGGCTGACTTGAGACACCTGAAAGAGACGAGACGGAGCAATCTACCGCACCGGCACCGGCTTCAGCCGCTGCAAGATATGCCGCAACTGCCATGCCGCTTGTCATGTGAGAGTGGACCTGCAGCGGAATAGAGACCTTTGCTGAAATTGCCTTGACGAGACGAGAGGCTTCGGCTGGGGTCAGAATTCCAGCCATATCCTTGATACAGATTGAATCGGCTCCAAGCTGCTCGAGCTCGCCCGCCAAACGAACATACATTTCTTCAGTATGAACTGGGCTAAAGGTATAACTTAGCGTTCCTTGGGCATGGGCGCCGACAGACTTTACCGTCTTGATCGCACACTCGAGGTTACGGGTGTCATTAAGGGCGTCAAAGATACGGAAAATATCAATACCGTTCTTTGCCGCAAGCTCAATGAAGCGACGAAGAACATCATCGGGGTAATTTTTATAGCCGAGGATATTCTGACCACGAAGAAGCATTTGCAAGGGCGTCTTCGCATGAGACTTAATGAGGCGTAGGCGCTCCCATGGGTCTTCACGCAAAAAGCGTAGGCAGACATCAAAGGTTGCTCCGCCCCAGCACTCTAGCGAATAGTATCCTGCCGTATCAACGGTATCGACTATCGACAAGATATCCTCTGTGCGCATACGGGTTGCCCAAAGTGACTGATGCGCATCGCGAAGAGTTGTATCGGTAATTCTGATTAAAGGCTTATTCTTCATCGGAGACCTCTCTGACTACTGGAATTGGCGACCCATCTCAACAAACTTTGCATATCTGCGAGCGACAAGCTCTTCGGCTTCAAGCTGCTCGAGCTCGCCAAGCGCGCCTGAAACAGCACTGCGTAAGAACTCTGCGGCTCCCTTTGGATCTGCCTGTGCGCCACCTTGTGGCTCTGGAACGATACCGTCTATCATACCGAGCTTGAGGAGCTCAGGGGCTGTAACCTTGAGTGCCTTTGCGGCCTCGGGAGCCTTCTTGCCATCCTTCCAAAGAATTGCAGCGCAGCCCTCGGGAGAGATTACCGAGTAAACGGCATTCTCAAGCATCAGGACGCGATCACCCTCAGCAATACCGATAGCGCCACCGCTACCGCCCTCACCCGTCACAACGGCGATAAATGGCGTACGGAGGCGTGCCATTACACACAGGTTACGACCAATAGCCTCGGCCTGACCGCGCGCCTCGGCCTCAAGGCCTGGATAAGCTCCCGCCGTATCGACCAAGCTGACAACCGGCAATCCCCATGCTTCCGCAAGCTTCATAAGGCGCATTGCCTTGCGGTAGCCCTCTGGATTAGCCATACCAAAATTGCAATCGATATTTTCTTCAGCATTGCGACCCTTTTGGTGGCCGATTAACATAACCTTATAGCCGCCAATCTCGGCAAGTCCGCCAATCAATGCCCTATCATCGCGGCATTGACGGTCGCCGTGCAGTTCAACAAATGAATCAAAGGCATTTGCGATATAGTCGCGGATAGTGGGGCGAGCGGGATCGCGGGCAAATTGAACCGTCTTCCATGGGTCTGCAGCCTCCCACGCATCCTTGCTAGGCAAAGGCGCAATAGCCGTCGGCTTCTGATTGGGATGGGCAAACGACAAAACATTCGCGAGCCAATCGCGAAGCTCACTGCGGCGAACAATCGCATCGATAAAACCGTGCTCAAGCATATATTCAGCCGTCTGGAAATCATCGGGCAATGCCTGTTTAATCGTATTCTCAATCACACGGCGACCGGCAAAGCCCACAAGCGCACGAGGCTCGGCGACGACGATATCGGCAGTCAGCGCAAAGGAAGCCGAGACTCCACCAGTCGTAGGGTCGGTCAAAACAGAAATATAAGGAAGCCCCATCTCTTGCAAGCGGGCGATAGCGGCACAAGTACGAGCCATCTGCATCAAGGAAACCACGCCCTCCTGCATACGGGCTCCACCTGACGCGCAAAAGATAACCAAAGGCAAATGCTCGGCAATGGCTCGCTCGGCGGCAAGAACAATCTTCTCTCCTGCGCCGCTGCTGAGAGAGCCGCCAAAAAAGCGGAAGTCCATTACGCAGACAACGCATTTACTTCCCTTAATCGTCGCCACACCGGATAAAACCGATTCCTTCAGGCCGGTTTTAGCTGCTGTAGCCATTGCCTTATCACGGTAACTACCGCTGGCATCAGCAAAATTCAAAGGATCTGAAATGGAGATATCGCTGTCAATCTCAATGAAACCATCCTCATCGACAAGCTGGGCAATGCGGGCGCGGCATGAAAGCCTTGCAGGGGCTCCGCATTGTGGGCAGACATCGACACCTTTTGGAAATTGTTCACGGGGATAATGCCTGTTACACTTCGGGCAGACAGCCCAAAGCTCATTTGCGTCTCTTAGATTCAAGATACGCTCTGAATTATCAACCCAAGCCATAAAATACCTCCACTGGCGGAATAGTTACTTTACAAGGTTCATGAATTCTGCTCGCGTTGCAGCATTTCGCCTAAACGAGCCAAGGACTGCCGAAGTTGTCATAACGGAATTCTGCTTCTCGACACCGCGCATCATCATACAAAGGTGACGGCACTCCATGACGACGCCGACACCTTGAGCGTCAACCGCCTTCTGAATCTCCTCAGCAATCTGCTGAGTCATTCTCTCCTGAATCTGAAGCCGGCGGGCATAGACCTCCATAATCCTAGCCAGCTTTGAAACTCCCAAGACCTTGCCGTTTGAGACATAGCCGATATGGCAACGGCCGTAAAAAGGGAGCAAATGGTGCTCGCAAAGACTATAAACCTCAATATCACGAACTATCACCATATCATTTGAGGTCGTCGTGAAAATTGCCCCATTCACCTCTTTCGCTATATTCTTTCTATAGCCTGAGGTTAAAAATTCGTATGCTTTCGCTACGCGTGATGGGGTCTTAATCAAGCCCTCGCGATTGGGATCCTCGCCCAACTCTATTAAGAGCTCTCTTACAAGCTCTTCAATCCTTTTATGGTTAACTTTCATCTATACTATTTTACCAATAAAACGGCATTGTGGCAAACGCTGCATCGCAATCCGCCCTTATCATGACCTCGGCAAGTGCATTTAACTTCACCTTACCCCTAACCGTTGCGACGATTTTGGGCTAGGAGCAAAACGATTTTTCCCCTTACTCGATTCCGCGTCAGGGGATTGCTACTGTCGCATGGGGTGGAATCGTTATTTTATTTCCGTTGACAAGGCCATAGACAGTAGTTGCTGTCGGATTGGTGACAAAATCCTTCTTCAGACTCCACCTTAGCTTTCGAGATGCCGTTATGTAGTCGTATATCGCGATATTGGTTGTGTACCAGATGTCGTCGTGGCCGGCCATTGCAGCACAAAATTCCTCAATGACATTCCAGTTTCTCCTCCCGTCAAACTCAAAGGAATGGCCCCAGATATAGCAGAGCAGAGGCTCAAGACCGGGCTCTGAATCGAGGAATCGCTTTCCTATCTCTGCGATATTGCCATTGTAATGTGCTGTTGGATGCCAGCTGTAAAAGTCTTTTGGCAAGGCAAAGATATCAGTCGGTGGCGGCGTGGTGAGGCGCGCATAAGCGACATCAAATGCCGAAAGGATTGTATCAGATTCGGTTGTCTTGGACGACGCGCCGCAAGGATAAGCAAACCCCCTGACAGGCTGATTGAGGATACCCTCCAAGGCTTCCTTGTCGCGAGAGATATCTTGAAGAACAACCGGCCAAGGCACGCTTGAATAGGTTTCGTGCTGGGCTCCATGGAGCGCAATCTCATGGCCCTTATAGAGTGAAGGCAATTCCTCCTGCGTCACATTGCATTGAGGGCGACCTTCGCTGTCGCGTTGAATATCAGCAGGAATTACCTTTAACCTCCCCTTTGAGTTTACATTAAAGGTGCCGCGCATGCCATACCTGTTAAAGATTTCGACCAGACGGCGATCTGCCGCATGGGCGTCGTCATATGAAAATGTCAAAGCCTTACGCTTCCAATTTGGATAGGTAAGCGCAAACTCTCCATCCACTTCGGCATGGTCGCCTGTATCTATTACAACGGCTTGCTCTGGCTGCTTGGCGCCAATCGTCTTGAGGTCTACGACGGTTCCCGGAGGCAGGATTATCGGTGTATTGTTCTTGGTGCCGTATTCATCACCCCAATTTGCGTAAAGGGGAATTGAAGAGCAATTCTCAACAACCGTACCATCAAGTGTGATCTTAACGCTCCGCATTGCCGATATGTAATTGCACATATCAAGGTTTGTCACATACCAGATATCCTTGTTGTTTGAGAGTATTTGACCGACCTCCTCAATAACACTCCAGTTATCGTCGCGATTAAATTCGTAGCTGTGGCCAAAAATGTTCAGAAATAGCAACTTACCGCCCCATGCGGTATCGGACAGGAGCTGCTTTGAGAATGCCGCCGAATTTTCTCTATGATGAATCGTAGAAAACCAGCGCATAAAATCATTTGGCAGTGTAAAGGATTTAGAGCGTGCGCCCGGGCGGGCATAAAGGAAGCCGGCCTCGCGCATTCCGGAAACCGCATAAGGAGAATGATGACCGTAAGGCGATGCAAAGCCAACGACAGGCCTGCCGAGAATATCCTCAAGCTTTGAGCGGCCGTCCTGAAGCTCTCTCTTGAGCTCTTCCGGCGGCAAATCGTTAAGATGAAGATGACTGAAGCCGTGAGATGCGACCTCGTGCCCCTCATAGAGAGATGCCATTTCCTCTGCCGTTATAAAGCGTTCGCCGCCAAGGCGTCCAGGCGAAATATTGAAGGTACCCTTGAAATTGTATTTGTTAAAGATGTCAACCAGACGGCGATCCTCTGTCGTTCCATCGTCATACGAAAATGAGAGGGCCTTTTTACGCCAACCAGGGAAAGTGAAGTAAAGTTCCATACAACATCTCACTTGTTAAGTTAATTACACTTTAGGTCAATTATATCATAATCTTGAGGATATAATGATAAATGCTATAATTGATAAGACTTGGAAGTTGATTATGAATAAAAACGACACCTTGACAATGACAAAACCCGCCTCTTGGCATGGAGACTTCGGGAAAGATTCTACGCCGTTGGGTAATGGTAAAACAGGGGTCTTAATTCGGGGTGCCGTCCGTTACGAAGAGATTATTTTTAATCGCGCCGATTGCTGGTCCGGCGCCTTTGCAAAACCACTACCCGATGTCTCGTCTTCTCTCGGTGAAATGCGCCAATTGATAGACGAAGGCGATTATGCGAAGGCCAACGACCTTATGTACAAAAGACTTCGCGAATCGGGATATGGCAGCAGCACAGGCAGACCTATAATCCTAGGCGCACTTTATTTAGATTTCAAAGCGACCGGACTCTTCTCAAATTACAAGCGCATCCTGCATATGGATACAGGAGAGTGCGAAATTGCATACAGTCAAAAGTCTCGTCATACAAGCAGGCGCTGTCTCGTTTCGCGTGCAGACGACACTTTTTATTATGAATTTTCCTCCAATGAAGATACCGAAGTATCATTAAGCTTTGACTGCTATAATGATCACACGCCGCATACCGAAGAGTGGAGAGAAACCATCCAAAAAAACCTGACGCGAAGCTATTACGATAACGGCTTTGACTATCAGGTCGATCTATCAGACATTTCTTATCTTGTAAAGATTCGCATTTACGGTGCAAATGTCATTAGAGACAATGACGCCTTTAAGTGGAGTGCAAAAAATTTTAGGATTGCGATAAAATGCGCATCAGGTAGAAAAACGGTAAAAAAACTTACCTCGCCAGCCGACTTTGACTACAGACAGGTCCTCGCAAGCCACGCCAAGCTCCACGGTAAACTCTATAAAAGTTGCGACATAAGGCTTTGCAAAGGCAAAAGCCTCACCAATGAAGCTCTACTATGCGAAGCCTTTCAAGATAAAGCGAGCCCTGAACTCATTGAAAAGATGTGGCGGTTTGGACGCTTCCTCTTTATTTCAGGAACCGCCAAGGATGGTCTGCCATTCCCCCTCTACGGGCTATGGCATCACAACCATCGCCCATTATGGGCGCAACATGTGGCAAATGAAAATGTCGAAATTATTCATTGGCACATCAATGCCGGCGGGCTGGCCGAATTATGCAAGCCCTTAATAGACTATTACTATGACGGCATGGAAAGTTTCCGCGAAAACGCCAAAAAACTCTTTGGCTGCAAAGGAATCTTTATCGGCAGCTACACCTCGCCGATTTGCAAATCACTCTCGGTTTTCGTCCCGGTAATACTCCACTTCACCGGAGTTGCCGGCTGGCTTTCACAGCATTTTTACAAATATTATAAAATGACAGGAGACAAGAGGCTCCTCAAAGAAAAGATTCTGCCATTTATGGTTGCGGCGGCAGACTTCTACCTCGATTACATAACATACGATAAAGATGGCAAAGTGCTTTACTACCCATGCGTTTCACCTGAAAACTCCCCAAAAAACCTCATTCGTGAGGCAAAAGGGCAAATGGGCCATCCGGCACCCGTTACAAAAAATGCCGTTATTGAGCTTGCCATTGTAAAAGAGCTATTCAAAAATCTGATTACTCTCATCGATGAAACCGGGCTCTATGCAGACTATCGCACAAAACTGAAAGCCGTCCTAGAACGCTTCGGAGACTATCAGGTGAATAAAGACGGAGCATTAAAGGAGTGGGCGCTTGACACCCTCGAAGACAACTACTCGCACAGGCATCTATCCCACATTTATCCCCTATTCCCCGGCAATGAGATTTCAAAAGGTAATCCACTCTACGATGCGGTTGAGCGGGCAGTCGATTTAAGAGAGCTTGGCGCGCAGTCGGGATGGTCACTCTCACATACCGCATCCATTTATGCCACATTAGGCCGCGGAGAACAAGTGATAGAAATGCTCGACACAATGCTGAAAGGAGCTACCCTCGACAACCTCTTCACATTGCACAACGACTATCGCAATATGGGTGTAACACTTGAAATGGACAATGCTCCAGTCCAACTCGATGCCAATATGGGACTAGTCAACGCAGTGCAAATGATGCTTTTTATTGAGGGAGATAATACGATTTCGCTGCTTCCCGCACTTCCCACGCGGCTATCCCAAGGGCGTGCCAGCAAACTCCGATTTACCCTCGGCGAACTGTCGTTAGATTGGAATCTCGACAAGCGATATCTTTCAGCGACCGTCAAGCTACGCAAAAGTGGAAGGATAAAAATTATTTTACCTCCCTTTGCTACAGATTTCACCGTCTCAACTCATGGCGGAACAACAGAAACAAATCCAGACAACGGCATAAGCTTCTCTGGCACCAAGGGCGATAGGATAATTATTGCGACTTCGCACTGTGCCAAAATTTGACAAAAATACCCTTTAGAATGTAAAATTTACTATCTCTAATTTTAAGGAAAAATTACATGCCCAACGACGATTCAATTGAAGTCACTGGTACCGTAGTCAAGGTTCTCCCGGCTACAATGTACCGCGTCAAACTCGAAAACGGCCACGAGCTTCTTGCTCATGTTTCTGGCCGTATGCGTAAGCATTTCATCAAAATCACAACTGGCGACAAGGTCACCTTGGAGATTTCACCGTACGATTTGTCCAAGGGCCGCATCACCTATAGGCATAAGGCATAGTAACTGCTATGGCGCGGGCTTCCGTTATAATAGGATTATGCTCGTTGCTTGCGGCGACCGCATTGGCAAGTGGATTACCTCCATTCTCCGATTACGAAGTCATCCTCAATCGCAAGCCGTTTGGAGATCCGAAGATTGTCGCTCAATCGGCTGGTGTGGACAAGGCTACTGAGGCTGCAATAGCAGAGGAAAATAGAGCCAAGCAAACCTTGGCTAGACAGTTGCATCTCGTCGCAGTCAACATAATGCCAAGCGGAGCCATAGTCGTAGGCCTCGTCGATAAAACGACCAATCCATCGCGCAGTATGCTCCTTGCCCCCGGTGAATCGGAGGCGGGCTACAAGGTTGTCGAAGCAAATGTCAATGAAGAAACCGCCAAGATTGAAAAGGACGGTACGATAATCACCCTAAAGCTCGGCAAAGGGCTTGTCGAAGAACAGGCCACGGCTGAAGAAGGTGCCGAGGGTCAGCCCGGCACACCCGTAGAGACTCCCCTGGCGCAGCCGCCAGTCAATCCGCCCCCTCGCGCAGACGGAGCACAGCCGCAGGTGCCGCACAGGTCTCTTGTGAGACCAGGGTTTCGAAACTTCCGTGGTGGCGCCGGCTTCCGACAAAGGAAGATGGAGCAGAATCGGCTTGAAGAGCAGCAGCGCGAGGCTACCGAACAAAAGCTTGCCCATGCGGCAACGGTGGCTGCCGAGAAAAAAATGAATGAGAAGCTTAATGCCCGTGAGCGGGAAATGAATCTTCGTCTTATCCGTCAAGGTCAGCAACCGCTTTCAGAGATAGAGCTGACACCCGAAGAAGAACGAACTCTAATTGACGAAGGTGTAATACCAGAGCAATCCCAACAATGAAAAACAAACTCGACTCATCCTCAACTATTGTCGGCGCCATCCATGGCGACATTCTTAAATTTACCGTCGGATTAGACCCTGTCCTAGACTTAAATCTGGTTGAGTGGGACTGCCTGGGCTCTGCGGCTCATGTGACAATGCTTGAGAAGATGCCTTCAAAGCCAAAGCTCTTCTCAAAGAAAGAGCGCGACGCAATCGTCCGCGAGCTCATTGCCATTATTAAGCGGGCGCGGGCAGGTGAATTTGCGATTACCGACGAGGATCAGGACTGCCATCTTGCCATTGAGCGCACCCTGACTGAAAAGCTTGGCGACATTGGCAAGCGCGTTCATACCGGGCGGTCGAGAAACGACCAGTCGGCTACTGCAATACGCCTGTACAGCCGCAATGAACTGCTGGAAACGGCAGATGAGATGCTTGAGCTCTCTTCCGCTCTAATCGGTTTTGGCAAAAAGAACAGGACAATACCGATGGTGGGCCGTACTCATCTGCAGCCTGCGATGCCAAGCTCGGTCGGCGTTTGGGCAACCGCTTATGCTGAAGAGTTTATAAGCACCTTGAACTATGTTTTAGAGGGTGCAATTGATTATACCAATACATGTCCTTTGGGTTCTGCGGCAAGCTATGGAGTTCCGCTGCCGATCGATCGTAAGCTTACTGCCGAGCTTTTGGCATTTAAGGCTCCCATCCACAATGTACTTGCGGCCGGCAATAGCCGCGGCAAAACAGAAAGCGTGATAATTTCGGCTCTTGCGCAGATAATGATTACGGCATCGCGTCTGGCACAGGACCTTATCATCTTTTCAATGCCGGAGTTCGGCTACTTCTCAATTCCAAAGGAGTTCTGCACGGGCTCTTCGATTATGCCGCAGAAGTACAACCCCGATGTCTGCGAGCTTATTCGCTCGAAGGCGGCTCAGGTTGTCGCATTATCGACGGCGGCAAATGGCGTTATGGTAGGAATGCCCGGCGGCTACAATCGCGATTTGCAGGACACCAAAAAGCTCCTTATGGAGGCTTTTGATACAACAAGGGCAACTCTTCGCATTCTTTCGTGTCTCGTTGGCGGGCTCCGCGCCCACCCAGACCGTCTGCGTGCCGCCTTTGAGGATCCTGGCGTCTTTGCAACGGATCGTGCGCTTGAGCTGGTTGCCGGCGGTATGCCATTCCGCGATGCTTATCATCAGGTTCGCGACCACCTTGAGGATTTAAGGGGTATGGATCCCGACGCGACGATTGCGTTAAAGACTCACGAGGGAGCCCCGTTTGGCCTTGACTTTAAGCTTTACTCGACGGCTCTTTCCGACGCCCGTAAGCGTATCTCTGGCCGCAAACGCGAAATCAACAATGCCTTGCGTAAGCTCCTCGGTGTTTCTTTTCCTGAACTCTCTAGCCTCAAATAATTATGGGTTGCTTTGAAATACTGAAAACCTGCGGCAAGGCGCGTCGCGGGCGGCTGACGACCGCTCATGGCGTAATTGAGACTCCTGTATTTATGCCGGTCGGCACTCAAGCAACCGTTAAGACTCTTGAGCCGCGCGACCTTGAAGAGCTTCAGGCTCAAATTATTCTTTCTAACACTTACCACCTTCTTGTGCGCCCGGGTCCGGAGATAATCGCGACTTGCGGTGGTCTCCATAAGTTTATGGGATGGAATAAGCCCATTCTGACCGACAGTGGAGGCTTTCAGGTATTTTCGCTGACAAAGCTTCGCAAAATGACTCAGGATGGAGTCTTCTTCAACTCGCATGTTGATGGAAGAAGGCTCTTTTTAGGGCCAAAGGAGTCGATGGAAATGCAGCGCATTCTCGGCTCAGACATTGCGATGTGCTTTGATGAGTGCCCGCCATATCCTTGCGATGCTGCTTATGCCCGCAAGTCTATAGAATGCACTCTGAAATGGGCGCGAATTTGTCGTGAACAGCCAAGGGCCGAGGGGCAGCTTGTCTTTGGCATTGACCAAGGCGGCGACGATGAACGGCTTCGTGCCTATTGCGGCAAGGAACTTGCCGCAATGGACTTTGACGGATATGCCATTGGCGGTGTTTCAGTCGGCGAGCCCGAAGATGTGTTAATACGCGAGATTGATTATGGCGTTGCCGCGCTGCCTGAAGAGAAGCCCCGATATGTAATGGGGCTCGGCGATATGTGGCAGCTTGTCGAAGCGGTAATCCGCGGAGTTGATATGTTTGACTGCGTGATTCCTACGCGTCACGCCCGTAACGGCTCTGCCTTTACCAGAGACGGCTCAATCCATATCAAGGCTGGCGAGTTCAAGGCCGACACCTCCCCGATTGAAGAAGGCTGCACCTGCTACGCATGTCAAAACTTCTCAAGGGCATATATACGCCATCTTCTCAATGTCGGCGAAATTCTCGGCGTACGCCTCTTGACTCTCCACAATATCCATTGCTATATGGTATTTATGGAGGAGATGCGTAAATCCCTTGAGGACGACACCTTCCCCGAATGGGCTATGGAACAGCGCCGTCGCCTTCGCGGTTAGTCTTGACGACTTCTGAAGGCTTCAACGGCTTTGCGGATGCTGAAGCCGTTTTCCTCTAAAAGCTTTAAGGCTCTGTCGCTGTCTGCGCCTGTGATATTTTGCACAATACCGACCATTCTTCCCTTGAGTTTAACATTGGTCGGCCGCAAATTTATCATAAGATTTTCGTAGACCTTGCCAGTCATTACCATTGCACAAGTGGTTATCATATTCATAACCATCTTTTGGGCATTACCGGCCTTCATTCTTGTGGAGCCTGTGACAGCCTCTGCGCCGGTATCGACATAGATTGCGACATCTGAGATGGTATGGATTCTACAATGGCGATTTGAGCTTAACGAAATCGTCTTACAGCCAAGCTCCTTCGCAAATGCCATCGCCGAATAGACATACGCCGCATTTCCCGATGCCGAGATGCCCATAACGACATCTTCAGGCTTTAGATTGCGCGCAAGCAAATCGTTTTTACCGGCTTCTGCGCTATCCTCCACTTGCTCGACTGCACGAAAAACGGCCCCTTCCCCACCTGCGATATTGGCGATAACCGTATCATAATCGACACCATATGTCGGCGGACATTCAGCGGCGTCCTGCACGGCAAGTCGACCGGATGTGCCGGCGCCGATGTAAATCAGCCTACCGCCATTTCTGAAGCCGTCCGCAACCAAATCAACGGCTCTTGAAATTGCACCAATAGCACCGCCTACCGCCTCAACCGATCTGGCATTCTCATCATTGATGATATGAACCATTGATATGGCATCCATTTTATCAATGTGTTTTGTTCTCGGGTTTCGAACTTCAGTTGCAAACTCAGGAGCCTTAAAATCAGAGACTGCATCTGCCGCTTTTCCGCCAAACCAGAAATTATTGAAATGGTCTCGAAATTCTGTAGGCACCGGAATTCCAGCCAAAGCAAAAGCTCGCTGGCAAGCACCAAAACACTGAGGCATCGTAGCCGCTTCAAGCTCAATGACACCCGATAGCGCATCCTCGATCATCGGGACAAAGATATCCGCGCAATTAAGCAAGCCGCCTGATATTATCGCATGATTTCCGCACTCAATGCGACCTTTCGTTAAAAGCATCATCTCTGCAATGCGTGATGCTGACTTACGCAAAATTCTCCTTGAAAGCTCATCCCCCTCGCGAGCAAGCTTAAAGGCTAGAGGGGCAAATGAAGCGATATAATCAGAGCCGCGCTCGTATATCAATGATAGGTTATCGATAACACGACCGCCGACCAGTTCCTCAGCGGCCTCTACAAGACGAAGCTTCTCGCTTTTAGGATCCTCCTCCGAATCCAACGCCAACCTTAAAATATCACGACCGATATCACAACCGCCGCCCGCATTGTCCAGCAAATATCCCCAACCGCCTGTCCTTATCAGATTGCTGCCATCATATCCGAAGACGGCCGAGCCGGTTCCTGCGATAGCGGCAATGCAAGGCCCCGGCGCTTCCGAGCTATAAATAACATTCATAATGTCAGACTCGACAACAATATCCAAGCCCTCACTATGCAAAAGCTTCTCCATGCGCTGACCGTTTTGACTCGTATACGCTCCAGCGACACCTGCAAAGATTCGGCATTTGCAATCACGATTGCAAAGCAATTCGTCAACACCTTCCTTAATCACGGCACAGGCACGCTCAATGCCAATGACATTCGGATTTGTAGCCCCCTTTGTCACGCGCGAGAAAATTTCGCCCATCTTTGAAAAAAGCAAAAATTCGCTTTTTGTACCGCCGCCGTCAATAGCTATAAGCAATTCGTCCATGATTACCTTCTTTGGGAAAGACACCCTTGATGTATTTTCAAAAATCATTTAATCGCATCGACAATTTCAGCCGGCGAATCTGAATTTCTAAGAAGCTCAAGGAGAGTCTTATCGTTCAGAAGCATACAGAGACGCGCCAATGTGCGGAGGTGTACCTTATCCTCGTGACAAACCAAGGTGAAGAATAAATCGGTAGGCTTGCCGTCGGGCGCGCCGAAGTGAATTGGGGTTGCAGTGCGACCGAGGAGAAGAAACGATTCGCTTGCGAGATAGGGATCGTGACAGCGGGGATGAAGAATGGCAAATCCGCCGGCCATAGCTGTTGAGCAAAGCTCCTCGCGCCGTCTTAAGCTTTCAAGCAAATCCTTCGGGTCGTAAAGCAACCCCAGTTCGTCCGCCATCCTGACCGACTCCGATATCACCGATGCCTTTGTGCGCGCGTTAAAATTCAGGTTTATGCGCTCTATTGAAAGAAGCGATGTCAAAGACAAGGCAACTCCGTCCTTGCGATGGTCGTGAGCGGCATTCTTTTCATAATCGCCCAGCTTGCGCTCATTCATTGCAAGAATATGGCGCGACGCCCACGCGTCCAAATCATCTTCCCTAAAGCTCGGTCGGGAAATATCGCCGATGTAGGGCAGCTCCCCTTCTCTTGCATACGCAATTATATCACGACTCGGCATATGCAGATAAGCCGCGGCATCATCCAAATTTAATTGCCTTATAGCCATCAGTACCAGACCCTCCAAAGGGTTAGACCTTGAGGAGGTGCAGATGGAACACGCGCTGTGCGACTAGCGCAGGAATCAAGCAATTCGGTAATTCGCTCAGGTCTCTCCTGACCATGCCCAATGCGAATAAGCATCCCTACCATGCTGCGTACCTGTTTATAGAGAAAGCCGTTGCCACGGACGCGCAGAGTGATAAAACTGCCGCGTTTTGAAATTTCAAAATCGGTGATAGTCCTGACCGTTGAATCAATCTCCCGTTGTGGATTTGCCATAAATGGACGAAAGTCATGCTCCCCGACAAACCTTGCTGCCCCCTCCCGCATCAAATCAAGATTAAGAGGTCGATGGACCTGCACGGCATAAAGTCGCTCTTGCGGCGCCAGGATTTTACCATTGAAGATGCAATAACGGTACTCCTTGGAGTGGGCCGTCCGTCTTGCATGAAAGTTATCGCCGACCTTCTTTACCGAAGTAATTCTGATGTCTTGCGGAAGCCTGGCATTGAGCGCAAAGAGAATTGAACGCACAGTCATTCGTGTATCAAGGTCGAAATGTGCGACTTGCCCACGCGCATGCACCCCGCGGTCTGTACGACCACTTCCGTGAAGCTTAACGCGCACACCCGCCATTGCCTCTATGGCAAGCTCTATTACCTCTTGCACCGTCGTGTGACCAGGTTGGACCTGCCATCCTGCATAGTTTGTGCCGTCGTAGGCAATGGTTAGACAAAAACGCATAACGCTTACTCGCAAAGGCGGGCAATTTCAGGGTCTTTT
Source organism: Kiritimatiellia bacterium (assembly GCA_045603485.1). Taxonomy (GTDB): domain Bacteria; phylum Verrucomicrobiota; class Kiritimatiellia; order RFP12; family JAAYLN01; genus RGIG5952. Next base: position 41,142 of record JAZUMF010000105.1, read on the forward strand.
TCCTTAATCTCTTCGGGCGTCAATCCTTCAAGCTCATGAGGAAAGACTATCCACTCGTTTGTGGCTTTTAAGAAGAAATCAGGCTCTATTTCCGTTTTGTTGTTGTGCGGCTTGTAGTATAAGGTCGCTATTTTAGGCTCGCACCCGGCCTCTGCAAGCAACTGCTTTAGACGCCATGCCGTCTGCCCGCTGTCAAAAACATCATCAACGACAAGTATCTTCTTACCTGGGGTCAAAAAGGTGTTGAACTTTTCCGGCAAATCAATCGAAAAGGTCGAAGTTTGCGACATGCCTGAATAGGACGAGCACTTAACCGGAAGATTTGCACATTGATGTCCCTTAAAGACAAAAAATTCATGAACGGAAATCGCAATAGGCGTACCGCCGCGCCAAAGACCCACAAGTAAGTCAGGACGGTAGCCTGTATCCCAAATTGACTTTGCGAATGCAAAGGCATCCCGATTTTGCTGGTCAGCTGAAATGTAAACCTTCTTTGACATAGCCCTACCCTAGATTACTTGCCTTCTTCAGTGAAGAAATAAACGGTTGGATGAGTTTTCCTTAAAAGACGCACCGTTGGCATAATCGCCGAGAGCGGAGTCTTTGCCGGTGCAAAAACGAGAAGCACAGGTAGCCCCGCCCCGTTTTCGGCAATAGTGGCAGCCGCCGCCTCTGGAGTCTTTGCTGTAAATGTTTTAGAGGAAAGAATTGGCTCAAGCGAATCAGTTGAAGTCCAATCCTCCAAAATCTTAGTCATGGAAATCAAAGGCACGCCATTGGTCTCTAAACCAAAGTGAATTTCCCACGGTTGCGAAGGACGATCCTTAACCTTACGCCAGGTTGGACTTGGCATAAAGCCCTTGTAATAGACAGAATCTGCATTTGGGGTGGCGACCCGAATACCCTTGTCACCCTCAAGAAGCGCAAGCATTTGAGCTTGCTCAATTGCAGTCGCCAAAGAAATCTTATCATCAAAGACTATCTCGACAAATGGAGTAAAGCCCCCATCAACCGCGCCCTTCATCCTCGCGATGACATTTGAGGCCGCAAGCGTTGAACTGACGCCTACCTCATTAAGATCGTAAACAACTCCATTGTCGCCATTCTTTACCGTAAGAACATAATCCTTTACATGGCGAAGACCGTCATTGCGTTTAAGGGGCCGAAAACGCAGCTTATAAAGACCGAAAGGCTTGAGCTTGGAATCAGGTGAAAGTAAAAAACGCTCATATACATCCGATTGCGGACAACGCATCGGCATATCGAGCACCGTTTGTGGCTCGTTGTATGATGAAAGAACCGAATTAGGAGCCAATGAATCGCAAAGGCGCGTGCCCTCCTTACCTTCAGGATCGTCAGGCGAACCGCAGAATATAAAGTAATCAACGGCTAAAGGCGCACGCGTTTGCATATCGATGATAAACCGTTGAATAGGGACATAAGTCGTATTGGTCTCGGAAAAAGGAGCGACATCCACTAAAATGCGCTCACCCTTAGGCCAAAAGCTCATAGTCCTGGAATCGACATTCTTACCCCTCGGCACGCCAAGAGCCTCTATTGCCCTCGCTATGGCGCCAGGTCGTGCAAAGGTACGAAAGAGAGCCTCATAGCTACGGTCGCTAAGCTCGCCAATAATAGGAAACTCAAGAGTCACCCCTGATTGCACATCACACATCTCGGCAAGGACAACAACCTCGCCGGCCTTCTTATCAAGACGAAGAGCACGCTCTGCAATTATGCCAGCCTCCTTGGATTGCGCCGCCGTCCACTTATCGACAAAATCAAGATTGACCTTTTGCATATCGTTGGTCTCGTAGATAGTCGCAAAAGCGGAAAAAGCCACAAGACCAAAGAAAATAGAACCCAAGAAACTCTTCATCTTAACACCCCTTTATGACAAGCTCGACACTACACCTTGTATGATGCGACAGCGCGGGCAAATGCCTCCCTTGAGCGCTCAATCACATCAGTCTCAACGCTATAGCTAAGACGCATAAAACCAGGGCACCCAAAGCCGGAGCCTGGCACTGCCAAAACTCCATGCTCAAGCAAATGACCGACGAACCTCACATCATCGCCGCCGGGCACCTCCGGGAATACATAAAATGCGCCGTTGGGCCGAACATACTTCAAACCGACCTCATCCAAAATCGCAAGCATCTTCTCGCGGCGCTCAGCGTATATAGAAAGGTCAACACCGCAGTTCAAAACCCGCATTGCAAGCTTTTGTCCAATGATAGGGGCATTGACGAAGCCAAGCGTACGAGTAGTCAAAACAACGGCCGCTAAAAACTGGTCAATGTTAGGCAAATCGGGATTCGCGACAAGATAGCCGACACGCTCACCGGCCATCGACAAACTCTTCGAAAACGACCCCAAAACAATCGCGAACGGAGATTTAGAAAGAACCGGCGGCACCTTTGCATTATCGTATGCAAGAAAACGGTAAGGCTCATCAGAAAGAATAAAAATCGGCCTCTCTCGATTTTCATTTATGCGGTTCACCATATCACCCAAAGCTTGCACAGACTCCTCAGAATATACACAGCCGGTCGGGTTATTTGGCGAGTTGAACATAATCACGCGGGTATTAGGCGTAATCGCAGCCTCCATCGCCGCCAAATCGATATCAAAAGTATCGCGCTTAGCCGGCACAGGAATAAGCTTACCGCCAAAATGACGGCAATATGAGCCGTATTCAACAAAGTATGGAGATGGCACCAAAACCTCATCCCCAGGATTCAGCACAGCGCGGAAGAAAGATGTGATAGCCCCGGCAGCACCGCACGAAACGACAACATGCTTAGCCGCAAGCGAAGGCACCTCCTGCTCAACGGCAAGCTTTGCAGCCAACGCCTCCCTAAATGGCATAAATCCCGCATTCGACGGATACCCCAATGCGCGCGGCTTCAAAAGATCGTCAGCCAAAGCATGCAATGCCACCGCCGCCTCATCTGGTGGCGGCAAGTCCGGATTACCAAGACTGAAGTCAAAAACATTCTCGTCGCCGATCTTCTTACGAAGCTCCGCGCCTGCCTCAAACATACGGCGAATCCACGAAGAACTACCAATCGCCGATGCAATTTCATCAGCCACAACTTTAATTGCCATTCTCTGCATCCTTCTCTCTGGCATCTGCCAGCATACGCTTAACAATAGTATTTGACGACTTTAAAAAACGGGAACCGCGTGTAATCTTACAAAGACTGACACCCAGCTTCTTTGAAATATCACGCTGCTTTTCACCTGCCTCAAGCATCTTGAAAATAAGCCACCGCGAATATAAATCACGCTGCTCCCCTACAGTCAAAAAATCGATAAAAGCCTGCTCGACCTCTTCCGGCTTTGACAGCTTAGAAAATGCCGTTGCAAGCTCAGAACGAGCTTCCTTTAACTCCTTTGACAACTGAGGAGAATCAATAGTTTTAACTTTCTTGTCTCCACTCTTCATACTATTATAATACAATCATTTCACACTTAAAACAAGCGAAATGGTGCAAATCGAGGAAGAAAGGACTTGGCAATAACCCTGTACTGCAACAACGAGCATTTGGAAACAACAAAAACTACTATTCCCCCGCATAAATCGCTCTGAGTTGCCCAAGATAAAAAAGATCAAACGACCCAGTCAATCCACTACCCCTTGATTAAACCTCTTTTACCGCCGTAATCAGGGCATAGCAACCACAGAATGCCACATACTTGGATTGGCTATCACACTAGGAATTGCGCGGAGTCCTTTTATGGTGACGCGGTCTGTCGCCGCTATCACGATGCGAACCGTGGCTATTATTTGAATCGTGACGATTCTCTCTCTTCTTGGCTGGAGGGAGTGGTGCAAAAAGCGGATCGTCGTCCTGGAGCATAGTGGTCTTGAGAGGCTCTCCGATATACTCCTCAATATCGGGAATCACAAAAGACTCGTCTTCATCGGCAAAGGATACTGCCGTTCCTACCTGTCCAGCTCTTCCTGTACGACCTATGCGATGAACATAATCCTCTGCCTCGTATGGAAGCTCAAAATTGACTACGAGACCAATGTCGGCTATGTGGAGACCGCGCCCTGCCACATCAGTTGCAACAACGAGCTTTGTCGCCCCTGACTTGAAATTTTCAAGGACATGCATTCTTGCAGCTTGACTTACATTACCGGACAAAAGATCGCAAGAAAAACCCTGAGAACGCAATCTCTCGGCCAAAGCGTCAGTACTTGTTCGACGATTGCCAAAAACAAGAACGCGCTCACCCTTATGCTCTTTAAGCAAATTGCAGAGAACCGTAAACTTTTGAGAGGAGGTTACGATAAAGACTCTTTGGTCGATATTCTGATTGGTGGTGCGCTCAGGCTCAATCTCAACCTTTACGGGATCTGGCATCCACTGCGAAGCCAATCGCATTACTTCATCGTTGAGCGTTGCACTGTAAAGCAATGTTTGCCTATCCTGAGGTAAAGCGCGGATGATTTTGCGGACATCAGGGATAAAGCCCATATCGAGCATTCTGTCGGCTTCGTCGATTACGAGCGTATCAATCTTTGATAAATCGACGACATGCTGACGAATGAAATCTATTAAACGGCCCGGCGTTGCTGCGAGGAGATCAACGGGACCCTCCTGGAGCATTTTTTGCTGTTTTGAGTAATCCATTCCTCCGAAAACGGCCATAGAGCGTAAATTGCAGTATTTACCCAAGGCCTGAGCGTCGGAACATATCTGAACGCAAAGCTCTCTTGTGGGTGCAATAACCAAAGCTCTTGGAGTTGCTGAATTATTCTGGCGTTTATCGGGAGTCCGCAAATATCGGGTCAATATTGCAACTAGGTATGCCGCTGTTTTGCCGGTTCCTGTCTGGGCACGACCTGCAACATTCAAGCCTGACATTGTCTTATCGAGACTGGCGGCCTGAATGGGAGTGCAATATCTGAAGCCTAAATCTGAAATCGCATGCATGATTTCAATAGGCAAATCAAAATCATGGAAGCGCTTCTTACCTTCTTGGGGCTCAACCTGGAAGGATTCGATAGACCAATTCGAAACTCGGTTCTTCTTTGGCTTATCTAAAAGCCGAGACTCCTTACGCCGCGAACCTGACGGTTTCTTGGAGGAAGGAGTCTTGTTTGAGGGAAATGCCCCGCCTTTTTTTGGCGAGGCATCCTTTGATGATCTTCCCTTTTTGAAGAGGGAAACAATTTTTGCAAAAAAGCCCATTAGCGCTTGGAGAACTGGAAGCGACGGCGTGCACCGGGCTGACCTGGCTTCTTACGTTCCTTCATACGAGGATCGCGGGTAAGGCAACCTGCAGCCTTGAGGGTTGCGCGGTATGCTTCGCGGTCTGCCTCGCAGAGGGCGCGTGCAAGAGCGTGGCGGATAGCGCCAGCCTGACCAGATGTTCCGCCACCGGAGGTGTAAGCGATGACATCAAACTTCTCAGTTGTTTCGGTGAGGTTAAGGGGCTGTGCCATAAAGGCGCGGGTTGCCTCACTTGGGAAGAGCTCTGCAACTTCACGGCCGTTTACGGACCACTTGCCGGTTCCGGCAGCTAAGCGAACGCGAGCGACAGCGGTCTTCCTGCGACCAGTAGCTTGTGCGATAATCGTGGACATAATTTCCTCTTTCGTTACTTTGCCGGACGATTAGATGAGCTCAACGGCACGGGGCTTCTGTGCGGCATGAGTGTGCTCAGGGCCAACGAAAATACGAAGGCGCTTCATCATGCGGCGGCAGAGGTGATTGCCAGGAAGCATACCGAAAACAGCCTGCTCGACGAGGCGCTTTGGCTCGCGCTCACGAACCTGCTCAGCCGTCATTGTGCGACGGCCGGCACGCCATCCGGTGTAGGTCTGGTAAATCTTCTGCTGCTCTTTTGAGCCTGAAAGCTTTACTTTCTCAGCGTTGATGACAACGACGAAATCACCGGTGTCAACCATTGGTGAGAAGGTGGGCTTATTCTTGCCACGAAGATGGTTTGCAATCTCGACAGCGAGGCGGCCGAGGGGTTTATCAGCGGCGTCAACGAGAATCCACTCGCGGTTGGCACCGGGATCTTTGGGAAGGAAGGACTTCATGATCTTACTTCTTTTCCTAAGGGGTTAGTTATGCCTTGGCGGGTTCTTCGACAGGCTCGGGGGTGACGACAGCCTTGGGAGCCGCGACCCACTCGAGGATGGCCATCTCTGCAGCGTCACCACGACGGGTACCCGTCTTGATGATGCGAGTATAACCACCGGGACGACCGTCCATAGCGGGGACAACAGCGTCAAAGAGCTTGCTGACAGCCTCAGGATTGCGGAGGCGAGCAGCAGCGAGACGACGAGAAGCAAGCGTTCCCTTACGGGCGAGCGTTACCATCTTCTCTGCATCACGACGAGCCTGCTTGGCCTTGGGAAGGGTCGTGATGATACGATCGTTTAGAATCAAGTTTGCGACAAGTGATTCCATCAAAGCTTTACGATGGGACATCGACCTGCCGAATTTCTTAGCAATGCATTTATGTCGCATGACAGCACTCTTTTCTCAAAAATGTGTTACTAGGCGTTGCGGTAGGGAGCAAGGAGCGCGGGGTCAATCGCGTTGATATCTGCCAAACCAAGATCTTTGAGCTTGTCACGAATTTCATCAAGTGACTTTTGACCAAAGTTACGGTACTGGAGCATCTCTTCCTCTGACTTGCAGGCAAGGGCACCGACTGTCTCGATCTTCTCTCTGTTCAAGCAGTTCGAAGAACGGACGCTAAGCTCAAGCTCGCTAATCTTCATAGCAAGGATAGCGCGAATCTTTTCGGCATCCTTTGATGCACCATTGGATGAGGCAGAAGACTGAACACCCACTTTTTCAATGCGCTCGGGAAGGGCTTCAGACGAGATTACCGTGCCGACGAATACATCAAAGTGGCGACGGATCAACTCTGCACCGGTGTGCAAAGCCTCGTCAGGGGTAATACGACCATCGGTCCAAACCTCGAGGACAAGCTTCTCATAGTCTGTTCTGTCGCCAACACGCTTCGCATCTGCGGAGAAATTGACGCGGGTAACAGGTGAGTGGATGCTGTCTATTGGAATGAGACCAATAATCTGATCGTCAGGACGATTCCAATTGGCGGGATGGAAACCATAACCCTTTGCAATCTCGGCTTCGAGCTCAAACTCGCCACCAGCGGCAACTGTGGCGATAGGAAGCTCAGGGTTGACGATTGTGACGGCATTTTGAGCCTCGAAATCGCCAGCCGTGACTGTGCAAGGTCCCTTCTTGCTGATGGTGATCCGCTCAGGAATCGAGCCAACAGTCTTGATAAGAACCTGCTTAAGGGCGATGATGATGTCCGTCACGTCTTCTGCAATGCCCTTAACTGTGGTAAACTCGTGGTCTGCACCCTTGATGCGGACTGCGGTGATTGCCACACCCTCGATTGAGGAGAGGAGAACGCGACGGAGTGCAATACCGACCGTCTGCGCGTAGCCGTTCTCAAATGGACCAGCCTCATAGCGAGCATAGTTGTCGGTAGCTGTAGCTTCGTCTTTCTGCACGCCCTCGGGCATATAAAACTTAATCTCTGACATGGTGGAAACCCTTTCGCTCTCCACGCTAGGCGATTAACTCGCCTGGCGTGAGTAAACTACCTGGAGTAGAGTTCGACGATCGCCTGCTCGTCTGCGACGGGGGCGATTTCTTCGCGGGTTGGAACGCTGAGGATCTCGCCGCGGAAAGCCTTGGGATCAATGCTAATCCAAGAAGGCATCTGAGCCTGTGTGGCGGCCTCAAGTGAACGAGCGGCCTCGTCACGACTACGCTGACGATTGCGGACCTCAATCACATCGCCGACCTTGACGCGCATCGAAGGGATGTTTGCCGTGTGGCCATTGATAGCAATGTGCTTGTGAAGTACAAACTGACGAGCAGCTGGACGGGAGGGAGCCAAACCCATACGATAGACTACATTGTCAAGACGCATCTCGAGGTTGACGAGAAGGTTGACACCAGTAACACCCTTGGCGCGGAGGGCGTTCTCGAAGAAACGATGGAACTGACCTTCCTGCATGCCATACTGGCGACGTAGTTTCTGCTTTTCACGGAGCTGAATGCCGTAATCTGAAGCCTTGCGGCCTCTCTTGGCGCCATGGACGCCAGGGGCATTGCGCCCCTTATCTATTGCGCACTTGCCAGAGTAGCAACGTGCACCCTTGAGGAATAATTTTGTGCCGGCTCTGCGACACATCCTGCAAGAAGGACCGGAATACCTGCCCATTTATACTCTCCTGCGTTTACGAGCACGGCAGCCGTTATGAGGTACTGCAGTGCAGTCGCGAATCATGCTCACCTGGATGCCAGCATTCTGGATGGCACGAACTGCAGACTCGCGTCCGGCACCTGCGCCATGAATACGGACTTCAACCTCGTGCATACCCTTGGCAACAGCCTGACGGGCAGCATCCTGTGCAATCATCGTAGCAGCAAAGGCCGTAGACTTGCGTGAACCGCGGAAACCAGCCTTACCAGCTGAGCTCCAGGAGATCACACCGCCACGAGCGTCTGCAATTGAGACGATTGTGTTGTTGAAGGTCGCCTTAATGAAGGCAATCCCGGCAGGAATGCTCTTGCCGCGGGACTTCTTGCCCTTAGCCTTTGCATCCTCGCCATCGGCGGTAGAGGCGGCCGCGACATCAGGCCCGCCCATGTTCAAGACAGCCATTGCCTCGCTTCTTGCTTCGTCAACAGGCTGTTCTTCCTTACGATCGATTTCTTCGCTCATGCGTCAATCCTCCGTTATGCGCCGGCCTTCATTGCCTTACGCTCTTCCTTGTCACGAACCGCGCTCACGGTCTTCTTTCCACCCTTGCGGGTACGAGCGTTCGTCTTTGTGCGCTGACCACGGCAGGGCAATCCGCGACGGTGACGCTGACCGCGGTAAGAGCCCGTGCTGATGAGGCGACGGATATTCTGGGAAACTTCACGACGAAGATCGCCTTCGACGCGATAGTTCTCCTGAATGAACGCAATAATCTGACGGAGCTCGTCAGCAGTTAGCAACTCTGCGTGCTTCGACGCATCAATGTTGCATGCGGCCACGATCTCGTTGGCCCTTTTAGGACCGATTCCATGGATGTAGCGTAGAGCATAATCTACGCGCTTCTTTCCAGGAACGTCCACACCTACTATTCTTGGCATGGTAATATCTCCAGTTATCCTTGACGCTGTTTATGACGGGGATTGGTGCAGCACACACGCACAACACCCTTGCGTCGCACAATCCTGCAACGCTCGCAAATCCTACGAACTGAACTCTTCACCTTCATGGCGTGTTCTCCGCTTACTCTTTCCCTAATTGAAAAAAACTAGACAAATAGTTTACCTAAATTAGCAAATTTTGTCCACTAAAAAATTTACGAGGCATTCCGAACCCTTTCGGTCCCCTTTAATCTTCCCTAGGAGTGAGGATTTCCGCACCTCCGGGGACGATTGCAATCGTATGCTCAAAATGCGCTGCGGGGAGCCCATCTCGAGTTACGACCGTCCACTCGTCACTCAGCACCTCTATACGAGGAGAGCCTCGTGTCAGCATCGGTTCTATGCAAAAGACCATTCCTTCCTCAAGTACTGGACCTCGACCCGGTTTGCCGAAGTTTGGAACTTGGGGCTCTTCATGCATTGAGCGACCAATGCCGTGACCGACAAACTCGCGAACTACTCCGCATTTGCCGGCACGAGCGACCTGCTCTACTGCAGCCGAGACATCAGAAAGCCTTCTTCCTGGTGCCGCTGCCGCAATTCCTGCCGCAAGGGCAGATTTTGTCACCTGAAGCAACTCTTCCGTTTCAGGCGGCACATCACCTATCGCAACTGTCACGGCATTGTCGCCATGATAGCCACGATAATTCACAACCACATCCAGACTGACGATATCACCTAAGCGAATAACTCTTTTTCCGGGTATGCCGTGAATAACCTCCTCGTTTACCGATACGCAAAGAGCTCCCGGGAAACCGCAGTAGCCAAGCGTTGAACTTTCTGCTCCAAGACCTCTTGTGGTCTTGAGACAAATCGCATCAATATCGGCGGTAGTCATACCGGGCTCGAGGCTTTCCCGGCAGACTCGAAGTACTTCAGCCGCTAAACGACCTGCTTCGCGCATGCCGTCAAGGGCTTTGCCTTTTTTAAGGGCGATTTTCACCTTACTCCGAAATGGCTTTTGCGACCTTTGCCGCTACTTCGTCGGCATCGCCTACACCGTCAATCTTGGTCAAAACACCCTTTGATTCATACCAGCCGAGCAATGATGCTGTCTTTTCGTGGTAAATCTTGAGGCGATTGGCAACATTTTCCGGGGCGTCATCCGGGCGCTGAACGAGTTCAGCTCCGCAGGCATCGCAAATTCCGTCAACTTTAGGCTTCATGGTTTCGACATGGAATCCGGCACCGCACTTTGGACAGGTGCGACGGCCTGAAAGGCGACCAACTAGGATATCTTCGCCAACCTCAAGCCAAATTGCCTTTGAAACCTTCTCCCCGTTCTTGGCAAGCTCTGCTTCAAGGAACGCAGCCTGCTTTTCATTACGGGGATAGCCGTCAAGAAGAAAATATTCGTACTCGCCCTTGCACTTGCCAAGCTGTTCGATAACAAGCGCGCCGACGATTTCGTCTGAAACCAGCTCGCCTTTTTTCATCGTCTCGGCGACGGACTTGGCGAGGGGTGAATCCGCATTGGCAGCGGCAGCGCGAAGCAAATCGCCAGTTGAGACATGCTTCAAGGGAAGAGTCTTCACAAGACGAGCCGCTACGGTACCTTTACCGGAGCCGGGGGCTCCAAGAATTGCAACAATCTTCATTAAATTATCTCCTTGCCTGAATGCGACCGTGCTTTAAGAAGCCATCATAGTGACGCATTGTAAGATAGGATTCCATCTGGCGAAGCGTATCAAGCGCAACACCGACGATAATCAAAAGTGATGTACCACCGAAGAAGCTTGCCATTTCCCAAGGAAGCTGCAGGTGTGCATTAAGAAGGTTGGGGAAGATAGCAACGATGATTAGTCCGATTGCGCCAATCAATGTGACGCGGGACATTGTGTGGTCGAGGAACTCTGCAGTTGCACGACCAGGACGAATGCCAGGGACATAACCACCGGTGCGCTTCAAATCGTCAGCAATGCGTACGGCATTGAATTGGGTAGCGACCCAGAAGAAAGAGAAGAAGAGAACGAGCAAAGAGAAGGAGATGATGTATGCCCAGCTGGTACCGTTGACAAGAGCCTGACCAATGCTGTTGAGCCACATAAACTTGGGAGCGGTGATCTTGGTCAAGAGCATACCGGGTATGCTGAGAATCGGACCGGCAAAGATGATGGGCATAACGCCAGAGAAGTTTACGCGAAGCGGCATATAGTTTGCCATGCCGCCGTAAGCACTTGCTCCGGCAGAACGACGGGCCGAATGAATCTGAACCTTGCGGACACCTTGCGTTAGCATCACAGTACCGGCACAGACAAGGAAACCTACGAGGAGAAGAAGGATAAGCTCGAAGAAGGAATTGGTCGCCTGCTTTGAGAAATAACGGCTCCATGCATCATAGATAGCCATCGGAAGGCGGGAGCAGATGTTAATCATGATGATTAGCGAAATGCCGTTACCGATACCGCGGGCGGTAATCTGATCGCCGAGCCACATTACGAGCATTGCCGCTGTGGTCATGGAGATAATGGTGAGAATCTCAAATCCGAATCCAGGATTTGATACGAGTGTAATTCCTTCCATTCCAAGATAGGCGGGATTTTCAAGACCGCGTGCGATGAACCAGCCTTGGAAAATGCAAATTACAATCGTGAAATAACGAGTCCACTGATTGAGTCTCTGGCGACCTGCCTCACCGTCACGCGCCATACGCTCAAGAGCGGGAATAATGGCCGTCATAAGCTGCAAGATAATTGATGCACTGATGTACGGCCATATTCCTAAAAAGCCAACCGAGCACTTCCCGAGTGCACCACCCGAGAAGACATCAAGCATTCCCATTAGACCACCTGTGGTTCCAGAAGCCTCACGGAAGCGTTCAAGTGCTTCTGCCAATGCGCTCCAATTAACACCTGGTGTCGGTATCATCGAAACCAAACGGCAAATGGCAACGAGACCGAGCGTAAAAAGGATGCGTTTCTTTAACTCTGGAACTTTGAATGTATTGGCGAATGCTTGTAGCATGGCTGGTTCCCCGATTTAGGTTGATTAGACTACTTCGCACTTGCCGCCGGCAGCCTCGATCTTGGCCTTGGCGGACTCAGAGAAGGCGTGAGCCTTGACTGTGAGAGCAACCTTGATTTCACCGGCGCCAAGAATCTTGACACGGCAGCCATCAAAAAGACCCTCTGCTGCGAGCATGCAAGGTGTGACCTCGCTACCAGCCTCAAACTTATTGAGGGATGCGACATTGACACCAAAGAAGGGGCAACGGGCTGGGTTCTTGAATCCGCGCTTTGGAAGGCGACGGAGAAGCGGCATCTGGCCACCTTCGAAGCCGAGCTTCGACTTGTGACCCTTGCGAGCATACTGACCCTTATGACCGCGACCTGATGTTTTACCGAGACCAGAGGCGCGACCGCGACCGCGACGCTTGGCAGTCTTACGGGCTCCTGGTTCGTTTGTTAGGCTATGCAAATCCATTGTGTATATCTCCGGGGCGACCCATTGTCATGAAGTCGCCCTCTATTATTGGGATTAGGCGCGAGATTCTGCAAGAGCCTCTGCAGAGCGGAGCTGACGGAGAGCGTCAACTGTTGCCTTGACAACATTGAGGCGGTTCTTGCTACCGAGCGACTTGCCCACGACGTCACGGACGCCAGCGGCTTCGAGGACGGGGCGCATGCCGCCGCCACAGATAACACCCGAACCGTCGGGAGCGGGCTTGAGGAGTACGCGACCGCCGTCTGCGTTGCCGAATACCTCATGAGGAATCGTACGACCCTTCATGGTGACAGGCATCATATCGCGACGGGCTGCTTCGCCACCCTTGCGGATTGCCTCGGAAACCTCATTGGCCTTACCGAAGCCGAAACCGACGCGACCTTCGCGGTCACCGACTACGACGACAGCTGAGAATGACATGCGACGACCGCCCTTGACGGTCTTGGCGCAACGGTTGACGAAAACTACGCGCTCATCAAACTCGTTTGCAGCCTGGGGTGCATTCTGGCGCGGACGGCGCTTTTCACCTTGTTCCATAGCCATGGCTTACTTAGCCTCCTCTTCGGTTTCAGTGGCGGAGATAGCTTTCTCCGAAATCTTGAGACCAGCCTCGACGGCAGACTCAACGAGAGCCTGGACGCGACCGTGGAAATCAAAACCGCCACGATCGACGACGACGAGAGAAATACCCTTGGCCTGAGCGACCTCAGCGGCCTTGCGACCGGCCTCAGTAGCGGCGGCAACATTGAGTTTGCCGTCCTTGCCAACGGTTGAGAAGGCTGCGAGAGTCTTCTCGGCTTCGTCATCGATGAACTGAACCGTGATATTGCGGTTTGAGAAGTACAGGGACATGCGGGGACGAGCAGCTGTGCCCTTCACCTTCTGGCGAAGGCGCTGATGGCGAACCCGACGCTGTTCAATGCGATTCTTCATGTGATTAAAAACCTTTCAGGCCGCGTTAGGCCATCTTCTTACCCTGCTTGCGGCGGATAACTTCGCCGACATACTTAACACCCTTGCCTTTGTAAGGCTCAGCGGGATAGAAGCTACGAATGCGAGCTGCAGCGAGACCGACGAGCTCCTTGCTTGCACCTTCGACGGTGACGATAACGCCATCCTTGCCGACGGTAGCCTTGATGCCTTCAGGAATGGTGTATTCCTTGGCAGAAGCGAAGCCGAGGGAGAGAAGAAGCTTGTTGCCCTGAAGGACGGCCTTGAAACCGGTACCTTCAATGGAAAGCTCCTTTTTGAAGCCCTTGGAAACGCCCTCAATCATGTTGGCGCAAAGGGTGCGGCTGAGGCCGTGGAGGCTCTTCTGCTCGCGGCTGTCATCCTTGCGGGTATAGATGACAAAGCCATCCTTGACCTCTGCATTGATGCCAGCGGGAATCTCACGGCTGAGTTCGCCGAGCTGACCCTTGACAGTAACCTTGCCGTCTGCAACTGTGACGGTGACGCCAGATGGAATTGCTACTGGTTGTTTTCCGATTTTCGACATGGCTACTTCCTTTTTACCAAACCTTGCAAAGAATTTCGCCACCGATACCGGCCTTGCGAGCCTGACGACCACTCATAATTCCCTTTGAAGTGGAGAGAATTGTGTGTCCGAGACCGCCGAGGACTATCGGAATGTCGGCAACAGTGCAGTAGCGGCGGAGGCCGGGACGGCTTGTGCGACGAAGACCGCGGATAACAGGGTTGCCATCCTTGGCGTAGCGAAGCGATATTGTGAACTCGCGCTTGCCGGGACCTTCAACGATGTCGGAGATGTAGCCGTACTCTTTGAGAACACGGGCAATCTCGCACTTCATCTTTGAGGTTGGAATTGCGACTTCGGGAAGATGCGCCTTCTGCGCATTGCGGATGCGTGTAAGCATATCCGCGATTGGATCTGACATACTCATTGTGTCGTTCTCCTACCAGCTGGCCTTGGTGACGCCGGGAATCTGCCCGGACAGCGCCAGTTCACGGAAGCAAAGACGGCAGAGCTTGAACTTGCGGATAACTGAATGCGGACGACCGCAACGAGAGCAGCGGGTATAGCCGCGAGAGCTGAACTTAGGCTTGCGTGAAGCCTTGACGATCAAACATGTCTTAGCCACAGGTTGACTCCTTACTTATTCTTGTTCCTGCCAGCGAAAGGCAGACCGAGGAGAGTGAGAAGCTCTTTAGCCATCTTATCATCGCCGGTCGTGCAGATCGTGATATCCATACCCTTTTCAACGGGAACCTGTGTCGCGTCGATTTCAGGGAATGTGGTCTGGTCCTTAAGACCAAATGTGTAATTGCCACGGCCGTCAAAGCCGCGGACGGGGAGACCGCGGAAGTCGCGGATACGGGGAAGCGTGACATTGAAAAGACGATCGAGAAACTCGTACATCTTCTCGCCGCGGAGTGTAGACTTCGCACCGATTACCATACCTTCACGCAACTTGAAGTTTGACACGCTCTTGCGAGCGCGGCAAAGCAAAGGCTGCTGACCGGTGATGGCTGCAAGCTCTTCAACGAGCTTTTTCTGAACGTCCTTTTCGACAATGCCGAAGCCCATGTTAATGACGACCTTCGAAACCTTGGGGACGAGCATAACATTCTTGAGGTCGAGCTTCTCGACCAGCTTAGGCACCACTTCTGTGGTATATTTATCCTTCAACCTGGACATAAGTTCCTCTCAATTAGAATATGCGGCCAGTACCCTTGGCCTTGCGGACGAACTTGTCGCCCTCCTTGACGCGCGAAATGCGGACGCCCTTCTTTGCACCCTCATCGTAAGGCATAAGCTTGCAAAGGCGAATTGGAGCCTCAAACTCCTGAAAGCCGCCGTTGGGGTTCTCCTGAGAGCGACGAACCGCACGCTTTACGATGTTAATGCCTTCGACAACCGCCGTATCATCAGCAGGCTTGACAGACTTGACTGTACCGGTCTTGCCGGCATACTCGCCAGAGATGACAATTACGGTGTCGCCCTTCTTAATTCTTGCGATGCTCATTATATAAGCTCCTATTCCGTATTAGACCACTTCGGGCGCCATAGAAACAACCTTGGCGCAGACGGAATCGCGAAGTTCACGAGCGACGGGCCCGAATACGCGGGTACCGATCGGATTGAACTTTGCATCAACGATAACGCAAGCGTTCTGGTCAAAGGAGAGTGTAGAACCATCCTTGCGGCGGATGGGAGCAGCTGTACGGACGATAACCGCCAAGCAAACTTGACCCTTCTTGACAGCACCAGTCGGTGTGGCTTCACGGATAGAAACCTTGATTACATCACCGATGTGGGCAAATTCCTTGCGCTGACCAAGCACGCGGAAGCACTTTGCAATCTTTGCACCAGTATTATCCGCAACGACGAGATTGGACTCTTCACGAATCATGACAACCCCCTATTCCTTGGACTCGGCGATTTTCGCCGTTACGCGCCAACGCTTTGTCTTGCTGATGGGGCGGCATGCGACAATCTCGACCATGTCACCGACATTGCAAACATTATTTGCGTCTTCGCAGTGGTATTTCTTGAACTGACGTACGACCTTGCCGTACACAGGATGCGGGAGGCGACGCTCGCCACGGACGACGACTGACTTGTCGCCGCTCTTGCTGATGACGATGCCCTTGCGGGTGTCCCTAACGCCGCGCTGATTTTTGACTTCTTCGCTCATGGCTACTTGTGCTCCTTCTCGGATGCAATCGTAAGCATGCGGGCGACATCACGCCTCATGCCGCGGATCTTGCCGTAGTTATCAACGGTAATGCCGCTTTGCTTCCTCATGCGCATGGTGGAAACCTCGCGCTGGGTCTCGCGGACCTTCTGCGCCAGCTCTTCGGCGCTGAGTTCTCTTAGATCTTTCGCTTTCATTGTTGGCTCCGGCGCCCCTTGCAGGGCGCGTGGTCACTATTGGCTATTGTTCGCGGGACACAAGCTGCGTCCTGATACCGAGTTTCGTGTCGGCGAGGCGTAAGCACTCGCGTGCGATTGCCTCGGGGACGCCGCCAATTTCGAAGAGAACCTTACCAGGGAGGACAACGGCAACCCAAAACTCGGGGTTACCCTTGCCGCCGCCCATACGGACGCCGATAGGCTTCTTCGTGACAGGTTTGTCTGGGAAAATACGAACCCAAAGCTTACCCTTACGCTTCATGAATCGGTTCATGACAACGCGGCATGCTTCAATCTGGGTGCTCTTGATCCAACCGCGGGAAAGAGCCTTGATACCGTAATCACCGTATGCAAGTGTAGCACCAGATGTTGCAAAACCTTTGCGGTTACCTTTAGTCTGCTTGCGGTATTTAACGCGCTTAGGCATTAGGGGCATGGTTCTTCCTCCTTTGCGAGGTCATACGAGGCTTGAAATCCTCTGGCTTGCAAATCCAAACCTTAACACCGATCTTACCGGCTGTGGTGTTAGCTTCAGCAAAACCGTACTCGATATTTGCACGAAGTGTGTGAAGAGGAATCTTACCTTCCTTCATCCACTCGACGCGTGAGAGTTCGGCATTGTTGATACGACCGGAGCAACGAACCTTGATGCCGTCGACACCCATATCCATTGCGACCTTCTCGGCGCGCTTGAGAGCACGGCGAAGAGCAACGCGGTGTTCGATCTGAGAAGCAATGTTCTCTGCTACGAGCTGAGCATTGACATCGGCATCACGGACTTCGTGAATCTCGAAATAGATCTGCTTGCCAGTCATCTTGGCAAGACGCTGTGAAAGCTTGTCAATGTCGGTGTCGCCCTTCTTGCCAACGATAACGCCGGCACGGGCGGAATAAATGTTGATGCGGACGCGGTTTGCGTAACGCTCGATCTCAACCTTGGCAATAGCCGCGGCCTTGAGCTCCTTCGTAACGGCTTCGCGAATCTTCTGGTCCTCTGCAAGAAGATCACCAAAGTGCTTCTTGTCGCTGAACCACCTCGAACGCCACTGCTTATCCAGGGCGATACGGAAGCCGATCGGATTAACTTTCTGTCCCAATTTGGGCTCCTTCCTAATTAAAGTTTGACACTATCGGTCAAGATAACCTTGACGTGGCACAAGCGACGGGCGATCGGACTTGCCGAGCCACGGGCGCGGGGCCAATGGCGGCGCATGCGGGTGCCTTCGTCGAAGACGGCGAGCTTGACGACGAGACCGTCAACGTCAAGACCGTGGTTGTTAGCGGCATTGGCGACTGCGGACTTGATAGTCTTCTCGAGGTGGAATGCAGCCTTCAGTGGGCTGAAAGCCGTAATATTGAGGGCCTCTGAAACTGACTTGCCCTGAACTTCGCGCGCCAAAGGACGACCCTTCTGGGCCGAGAGACGCACATTGCGAGTAATTGCGGAAACTTCCATGTCAATACACCTGCTTTACTTGGTTGCCTTGACCGTGGTTGCACCGTGAGCCTTGAATAGGCGGGTGGGGGCAAATTCGCCGAGTCGGTGACCGACCATATTCTCGTTCACGAAAACGGAAACATGCTGCTTGCCGTTGTGAACATTGAATGTCAGACCAACGAACTCAGGCAGAATCATTGACCGGCGAGACCAGGTCTTGATAGGCTGCGGACGACTGCTCTGCTTCTGCTGCTCGGCCTTGGCGAGGAGCTTGGCATCGACAAAAGGCCCTTTCTTAATTGAACGTCCCATCTGTTACTTCCTCCGCTTCATAATGACCTTATCCGAAGCCTTACGAGGCTTGCGGGTCTTGCCGCCCTTGGCAAGCTTGCCCCACGGAGAGCGTGGGTTTCCGCCACCAGAGGTACGGCCTTCGCCACCGCCCATGGGGTGGTCGACAGGGTTCATGGCAACACCGCGAACTGTAGGACGAATGCCCAACCAGCGTTTACGGCCTGCCTTACCAAACTTAACACCTTCCCATTCGCCATTGCCGACGGAACCGACTGTTGCAAGGCAACGGGCAAGAACGCGACGGATTTCGCCAGAGGGGAGACGGAGTGTGACCCAATCTCCATCCTTGGCCTGTACCTGGCAAGCGTTGCCGGCACTACGGGCGATGCGGGCACCTGCACCTGGAACGAGCTCTACGGCATGAACTGACATTCCCAAAGGAATCTTTGAGAGAGGAAGTGCATTACCGACTGTTGGCTCGGCATCAGGACCGGAAAGAAGAAGCTGACCGACCTTCAAGCCTTCAGGGGCGAGGATGTAGCGCTTTTCGCCGTCCAAGTAATTGAGAAGTGCGATATTCGCTGTACGGTTTGGATCATACTCAATCGTAGCAACCTTGGCAGGAATACCAACCTTGTCGCGACGGAAGTCGATGATACGATAGCGACGCTTGCAGCCGCCGCCGTGGTGACGGGTCGTGATGCGACCCTGATTGTTGCGACCAGCGGTCTTGCGCTTGGCAACGGTCAAGCCACGCTCTGGCGTAGCCGTAGAAAGCTCGGAGAAATCCTGTGAAACACGGAATCTCTGACCTTCTGATCTTGGTTTATAACTCTTCAAGCCCATTTTTTAGCCTCCGGCAGATTAGACTGCCTCGATGCGCTCGCCGGCCTTGAGGGTGACAATCGCGCGCTTCCAATCGGAAGCCTGCACGATGCGGCGATTGCGGAGCATGCGCTTTTTGCCCGCATAGTTCTGGGTGTTCACAGCGAGGACGTGAACGCCAAACATGGCTTCAACGGCCTTGCGAATCTCAAGCTTGTTAGCTTCAGGGGCGACCTCGACGATGTACTGGTTCGCCTCTGCGAGCAGCGTGCCCTTCTCAGACACCTGTACCTTCTTAATCACATCGGCAGGACTCATGCCGACACCTCCTTGCTCATACGGGCCTTGAGAAGCTCAAGACCTTCCTTTGTAGCGAGGATTGAGCGAGCCTGAAGGAGAGAGTAGACATCAACCTGCTTGGCTGTGAGAACCTCGACATCAGGAATGTTGCGGATTGCAAGCTCAACCTTCTCATCAAACTTATCGGTGATAACAAGGACGCGGCCCTCAAGACCCATGGTCTTGACGAGGGTGGCTACAGTCTTTGTCTTGCCATCGGTGGGGAGAGCATCAATGACACTGACCTTGCCCTCGGCAATCTGAGCGCTCAGAGCATGGCGGAATGCCAAGCTGGCGACCTTCTTGTTAATCTTCTGGTCATAGGAATGGGGCTTGGGGCCCATTGCAATGCCGCCGCCGACCCAAACCGGTGAGCGTGTGAAACCAGAGCGAGCACGACCGGTGCCCTTCTGCTTCCAAGGCTTCCTGTTTGTACCGCTGACTTCGCCCTTGCCGAGCGTCGAAGCGGAACCCGCACGACGCGCTGCGAGAGTAGCAACGACAACATCCTTGACCGCCTGGTCGCCCTTATCGAGGACCAGGAGCTCATCTGCGAAATCGATTTCGCCGAGCGTTGCGCCTTCTGCGCTGAATGATTTAATCTTGCTCATTGCTTACGCCTTCTTCAGTGCCTTGCGCACGATAACAGTGGCACCCGAAGGACCGGGAACTGCACCGCGGACAAGCAATACATTGTCGTCCTTACGGACCTGGACAACCGCAAGGTTACGGGCTGTGACTTTTACCGCGCCCATGTGACCCGGCATACGCTTGCCCTTGGCGATCCAACCTGGAAGGTCACGCTCACCGATTGAACCAATACGGCGCTTAGAGTGACCACCGTGGCCGTGAGGACCACCACCCATACGGTAGCGACGAACAACACCGGCGAAGCCGCGACCCTTGGAGATCGCTGTAACATCGACGAGAGCCGTGCCATCAAAAATATCTACTCCGAGAGTATCACCGACCTTAACCTCGGCACCTTCGGGATCGAACTCGTGTAATTCCTTACAAGGGGCGACACCTGCCTTCTCGAAGCGAGTGCGAACCGCCTTGGTGAGACGCTGTGGCTTTTGGGGACCAAAACCAACCTGGACGGCATCATAGCCGTCGGCGCCATCCTTCGTCTTAACCTGGACGACTGGGCAGGGGCCGACCTCGAGGACGGTTACGGGGACACGACGGCCCTCCGCATCCCAAACCTGGGTCATGCCAATCTTCTTGCCAATTAGACCATTCATCGTAATTCACCGCTTTCTTTAGATGCGGATCTGGATATCGACGCCAGCGGGGAGGTTGAGCTTTTTGAGCTCGTCAACCGTCTTCGCCGTCGGGCTGACGATGTCTACCAGACGCTTGTGAGTACGCATCTCGAACTGATCCATCGACTTCTTGTCGACGTGGGGACTGCGGTTAACAGTCCAACGCTCGATGCGAGTGGGCAGGGGGACCGGACCGACGACACGGGCGCCCGAACCGCGGGCTGTGTCGATAATGCTTAATACGGCCTGATCCAAAACCCTGTGATCATAGGCCTGCAACCTTATGCGTATGCGCTGACTTTGCATGCTTTTACCGCTTACCTGTTTAACAACTGTTCCTTGACCGAGCGGGGCGCAACTGCAAACTCGCCTGGCTCCATCGTATAGCTTGCGCGACCACGCGAAAGCGAACGAATGACCGTGGAGTATCCAAAGAGCTCCGCCAGTGGAACTTCGGCAGACACGACCTTCGTGTCACCGCGTTCCTCCATGTCGCGCACCTGACCGCGGCGCGCGTTTACGTCACCGATTACCTCACCGACATACTCGGCTGGGGTCACAATGACGAGCCTCATGATTGGCTCTAGCAATTCCGGGGTCGCAGCTGTAGCGGCTTCGCGGAAAGCCATTACGGCAGCTGAACGGAAGGCTATTGGAGATGCGCTATCCGGCTCACCCAATTCTACTCCCGTGACCTTGACTGCTAAATCCATCATCGGATAACGAGCAAGCACACCCGTGCTGACGCCATCCGTGAGTCCCGCTTCGACAGCCTCACGAAGCTCTTCCGAGAGTTCACGACAGGCGCTGTCTGCGTCTATCGCAATCCCCTCCCCGCGCTTACGGGGGCTGATTTCAACCGCGACTCCTGCAAACAAACGCTTGCCTGCAATCTCGCGGTCAAAGACCGCCTTGCCGGCACCCTGTGCCGAGACAGTCTCGTAGTAGGAAACCATGGGCTTGCCGGTATTGGCCGCCACATGGAACTCGCGACGCAAGCGATCCACCAAAATCTCAAGGTGAAGCTCGCCCATGCCGCTTAAAATCGTCTGCCCGCTCTCGGCATCCTCGCGCACGACGCAGGTCGGATCCTCCGACGCCAGCAATTCAAGCGAAGATGTGAGCTTATCGCGATCTGCACGCGATTTGGGCTCGATTGCCATAAACATCACAGGCTCTGGAGCAGTGATGCTCTCCAAGACAATCGGAATATTCTCTGCGCACAATGTGTCGCCGGTCGTTGCTCCCTTGAGACCAACAATGGCGCCAATCTCACCCGCACCAAGCTCCTCAACCTCAATCTGAGAATCAGCCTGAAGTCTGACAAGCTTGAGGATACGCTCGCGCTTGCGAGTGCGGGGATTGTAAACATTCTGACCTTTTTTCAAAACGCCAGAGTATACTCGTGCAAAGAAAAGGCGACCGACAAAAGAATCTGTCGCAATCTTAAAGACCAAAGCGGTGAGAAGAGGGTCTGTGCACTCACGGGACTTCTTCTCCTCAGTCTTTGGATCCATACCCTCAATCGCCGGTCTGTCAGCCGGTGAAGGGAGGAAATCGACAACTGCGTCAAGGAGAGGCTGCACACCCTTGTTCTTGAGCGAAGAACCGCAAAGAACCGGAACCACGCGACCTGAAAGCGTAGCCCTGCGAATTGCAGGGCGAAGCTTCTCAGCTGAAATCTCGGGATTCTCAAGGTACTCCTCAATAAGCTCCTCGTCGTCGCCAGCAATCACTTCAACCAATTCGGCACGAGCAAGCTTGGCATCATCGAGAAGCTCATCGGGAATATCAACAACCTCAATAGTCGACCCGTTGTCGGAATCATTGTAAACAAGAGCCTTCATCTCAAGAAGGTCAATCGTTCCCTTGAAAGCATCAGCGGCTCCCCAAGGAAGCGCCATAGGAACGGGAACGGCACCAAGCTTTGTGCGGATCTCTTCAACAGCTTTGCTGAAGTCGGCACCCATGCGGTCCATCTTGTTTACAAAGACAATACGAGGAACATGATAACGGTCAGCCTGATGCCAAACCGTCTCAGATTGGGGCTGCACGCCGCCAACCGCACAGAATACGCAGACCGCGCCGTCGAGAACACGGAGACTGCGCTCAACTTCCATCGTAAAGTCAACATGACCAGGAGTGTCAATGATGTTTATGGAGTGATCCTTCCACCCGCAAGAGATAGCAGCCGACTGGATTGTGATGCCGCGCTCACGCTCCTGCACCATAAAATCAGTCACTGTATTTCCATCATCGACATTACCGATGCGATGCGAATTACCTGCGTAGAAAAGGATACGCTCGGTAGTCGTGGTCTTACCGGCATCGATATGAGCGACAATGCCAATATTGCGGATAATAGACAAAGCGGAGGCAACGCCAACTGCACCGGCGTTCCCCTTCTTGTTTGTCTTATCCGCAAATTGAGCCATTATTCCGTCACTCTCGCTCTCTTACCATGCGTAGTGTGCAAAAGCCTTGTTGGCCTGAGCCATACGGTGGGTGTCATCGCGCTTCTTGATGACATTGCCCTCGCCCTTGTAAGCCTCGAGAAGCTCAGCTGCTACAGCCTTGGGCATAGGCATACCGCGGCGGGCGCCTGCATACTGAAGCATCCAGCGAAGAGCCATTGAAAGCTGGCGGGCCGGACGAATCTCAACAGGAACCTGATAGGTGGTACCGCCGACGCGACGAGACTTGACCTCAACTTTCGGCTTCATGTTGCCGATAGCGGTATCAAGCACCTGAAGTGCGTCTTCACCGGTCTTCTCACCAATCTCTTCGATTGCGCCGTAAACGATACGCTCTGCTGTGGTCATCTTACCGCTCTTCATGATGGTGCGGATAACCTTAGCGACGAGCTCGCTGTTGTACTTTGGATCAGGCGTAATGCTACGCTTGTAGGATTTGCTCCTTCTTGACATTTTCTACCTCGCGGATGAATGTTACTTGGAGGCCTTCGCGCGCTTGACGCCGTACTTAGAACGGCTGACCTGGCGGTTAAGCTTATTCGTGTTGGACGGACCTGCGCCACCGAGGGTGTCGAGGGTACCGCGGACGATGTGATAACGCACGCCAGGAAGGTCCTTGACGCGGCCGCCGCGAACGAGCACAACGCTGTGCTCCTGAAGATTGTGACCTTCGCCGGGGATATAGGCGGTCACTTCATAACCCGATGTGAGACGCACACGGGCCACTTTGCGCAAAGCAGAGTTAGGCTTCTTAGGTGTCTGCGTCTTAACAAGCAGGCACACGCCACGACGCTGGGGACAGCTCTTGAGTGCTGGCGACTTCGACTTGTTCGTCAGCTGTTTGCGTCCTTTGCGCACAAGTTGGTTAATTGTAGGCATTCGTTTTAATCCTTCCCTTTGGAAAAAAGGACAATTAGTTTACCACAGACGGCATCAACACGCAAGTGAAATTCCGCCTGAGCGCGAAATACACCTTAATCGGCTTGCCGTATCCGATTATCTGGCATCTCCATTTTTTCAAACTTAAATGCCGTATATTCAGTTTTTAAGCGTTGACCCGGACATCCTGTTCCTCTTACAACGCATTCTTAAATTATACTAAATTAGTAAAATTGATGCAAGATTTTTTTAAGCGGCATTACTCACATAGCATTTACCGGCGGTATTGACGCTTATAGAACCCGCGAAATAATAACAACGGCAAGAGCAATACATACCGCAATCTTCAGTGCCGTACCTGCCAGAAAGCCGAGAAGCGAGCCTAATCCACTGTATCTGACTATTACCCTATATATATAGTAAGTTTTTTTTAATAGCGAATCGGTAAAATGAGGTCAGCCACACTCTACTTCATACGCTCAATCTTAAACTCATCGATATTCTTGATCTCAGAGTTAAAGTTTACTCCAACAAGGGTAATCCTCTTGCCAGATTCAAGGAAACGCTCAAAGTATTTCTTCTCCTTAATCTGAGCAAGGGCCTCGTCAGCTGACGCGTTACGCTTAAACTCCATAATGTAGACATGGTCTGGAGTTTCCATTACCGCGTCAATGCGGCCTTCATTGGTACGGACCTCGGGAGTTACGCCGACGCCGATAAAGTAAAGTATTGCACAGAAAATGGCCTGATAGGTCTCTTCTGGCGCCTTTGTCGACAAGTCGTATGGAATATTCGCAAAGAATACCTTGAAGGTGTTAAAGAAGGTCTCTAAATCATCATTGATGAGCGACCGCAGACACTTGATATGCGCTGATGATATTGTCGTGTCTTCACCGACATAGGCTTTGGCAAGCCTTGCATTAAAGGAGTTTCTAACCTCCATATTGGGGAAGCCCAATGAATAGGTCCGCCACCCGCCAATATTTTGGAAGCCCGAAATGGTTAGATAGCCTGTCTGATAAAGAAGCGTGATTACATTTAGATTATCTGGCTCATACGAGCCTAGCTCTTCCTCGCTCACATCCGTAAGCTGCAAATTGAGAGGCTTATCCTTAAGCAAATCTATCAAGAAGGTAGGAACGGCAGTCTCAGACCAATAGGTCTTAAACTCTTTTTTGTTTAGACACAGCCCTGTTGAGACAGGATTTATAACAGGCTCCGCTGAATGATGGAATCGATATCCATCATACCATTTGAGAATCTCATCAAAGGTCTTTTCAGCAGAGAGATTAAGTTTTTTGCCAAGCACTTCAATATGCTCAATAAAATACTTTCGAAGTTCCTCGTGTGTATAACCCAATATCTCCGAAAATTCCTCGTCTGCCGATATGTCCGTAAGGTTATTCAAATCCGAGAAGATTGAAACCTTTGAAAACTTGCTGATGCCCGTTATAAAGGTAAACCTTTGCAGGGCTTCCTTGGTCTTGATTACGGAATAAAATGACTTAAGAGCATCGCGGAACTTTATAACCTCAGGCGTATTCAAAACTCCCAAAAGGGGCTTGTCATACTCATCTACGAGCATTACAAACTGACCATGAGGAGATTTCTTTGCAAGCTTTTCGCAAAGCTCGACAAAACGACCTGCCACCGTTTTTGTTGAATCGGTTGTGCAACCGTGCCTTTCTTCTTCAGCTGAAATTATCTCATGAAGCCGCTTGTTAAACAGTTCTACTGTTGGGCACTGCGTTGAGCCCATATCAAGGTGCAGAACCGGATATTCTTTCCAGTCGTAGTCAAGTGAATCAATCGCAAGCCCCTTGAAAAGATGGCGCTTCCCTTCAAAGAGGCTCTTAAATGTTGAAACCAAAAGCGATTTACCAAAACGACGAGGACGGGCAAGAAAGAACTGCTTGCCTAAAGTATTGTTGATAAGCGAATAAAATATACCCGTTTTGTCTACATAGGTATAACCATTCTTTATCAGCAACTCAAAGTTGTAGGTATCTGTCGCAATAGGTTTCATACAGACTATTCTAGCACAGTTCGGGAAGATAGGAAAGCACCGGGCCGCCAATTTTCATTGCGCCGCTTGCGCACTTTATCCTCTTGCACGCACCCTCCCTAAGCCAAACCTTACCTCCAATTAAAATTCTCAACACACCTAGAGACATTCCTCACAGTAAAAACGGCAACTTAGCCCTATGAAGTGGCTCTAAGAAATATTTCATAAAAAAAGTCACATAATAATACTACCAAAAAGCGACCTAGAGGGAAAT
>JAZUMF010000106.1:0-24056 GCA_045603485.1 Kiritimatiellia bacterium
CTACTTGGAGAAGAGGAGATTGGGAGTTGAGGAGTTTCGCCGTGTGAAAAAACTGTCAAACTCGCAAACTATCAAACTGCTCCTACTTGCAAACTTTGCTTGAGCTATAGGAAGTTATTGAGTCAAGATTTTGGTATATCAAGTCTAATGAACTTTGTTGATTGGAAACAACTTATTTGAAACAACTTACCTTTGACGCACGGGCTAACTCGCCCGCGCCCATTTTTTCATTGTTGAAAGCAATTATATTTGAAGACCACACTGAAGTAGATGGGCGCGGGCATGTTAGCCCGCGCACCTCTTAAAAGTTGTTTTTACCAGTTGTTCTGGTTGTTTCCAATCTAAAAGCGCGAAACGCCACTTAACCAAATCCTATCAATCTTGTCAAAAAACTCAATCTGTAAATCAACACAAAGGTGCGGAGACTTTGTGATGCTTTGGCAGTTGGTTGTTTGGAGGTTAAAATGAGATTACGGTGCGGAACAAAATTAAAGTGGCAGTTCTATTTTTAACGCAGAGAATGCAGAGGCGCAGAGCCGCAGAGATATTATGATAGTTGGTTGTTTGGAGATTAAAATGAGATTACGGTGCGGAACAAAATTAAAGTGGCAGTTCTATTTTTAACGCAGAGAATGCAGAGGCGCAAAGACGCAGAGAGATTATGATAGTTGGTTGTTTGGAGGTTAAAATGAGATTACGGTGCGGAACAAAATTAAAGTGGCAGTTTTATTTTTAACGCAGAGAATGCAAAGGCGCAAAGACGCAGAGATATTATGATAGTTGGTTGTTTGAAGGTTAAAATGAGATTACGGTGCGGAACAAAATTTGGGATGAACAAGTGTAATAGTGTGACACTTAAAGGAGCTTTGTGAGAGCATTACCTTTCATAAACTAAACTTGATACAACTTGTTAGTTGTATCCAATTTAATAACACAGCGTCATTTGCGACATCAAATGATGTCTTGTGTTTTTATATAAAAAAATATTAAACCTTCATAATATGCTACAATGTAATAATATATGCACAAAATTTACGGGGGGGGGTAATTTCAAAAGCAAAAATTTGACAATCGTTTTTATAAAGTGTAAAGTTGTAACATTAGGTTAAATAAAAGACCTTCTCGGAATGCGTGTTCCAGGTCTTTTATGTAAACTTGATTTTACGACCTAATTCAAAATTGGCTTTACCCACACTTTTTAAGGAAGAACCAAAAACTTGGGAGTAAATAATGAAAACATTACTTGTCGCTTTACTTGGAGCAATCATATCAACCACGACATTTGCACAAGTTCTCTTTGAAACAGATACGCCTCTAGTTGAGGTATCAGTGCGAGCTGGAAAACATGGATGGAGAGGTGATAGCGATATTAAAAGAAGCTATGGCTATCAATTTGAGCTTAACATCCTCAGTCAAGAGTATTTACCGGGGCTGAATCTTCGCGTATATGGCTCTGATACGACATTTAACGACTTATTAGATAGCTATTCTTTAACATTTAATGAAAAACAGAGTAACTATGGCGGGAGTCTTACTCTCACATACAGTTTTAATAATGAGGGTATTGTCAGCCCTTATTTTGCTCTCGGAGCAATGTGTGAGTATTTTGAATATGAGTATGATATAAACTTTTTAGGTTCATGGTACGGATTTTCAAGTAGTAGATGGAAGGACGATGGTGTAACTTGCATCATTCGATGTGGTGCAAATTTGAATTACTATTCGCTATTTGCCAGATTTGAAGGGTCGTTGTTTGGTGAAGTGTATAAAGAGTCGTTCATTGGCGATGATGGGCACCAATTCGAACTTCTCGCGGTTGTCGGCTGTTACATTACCGATTGGCTTCGTATTGAGGTAGCTTATGATTACTTTACAAAGTGGAAAGAATACTATTTAACCGGTGGCATTACATTACGATACTAACATAAAAGGAGATTTCAAATGAAGGCGATGGTAGCTCTTCTTGCTCTGATAATTTTCGCTGGTTGTAAAACTACATACTATAGCAATGAAATTCCAAATGCTACACCACTCTCCAAGGATGTGTCAATCAGCGAATTGCCTGCATCAAATGGGGTTTTTCGAGTATTTAAAGTTAACGACAATATTGCTTTGTTGAAATGGCGCTCTTCAACGCAGCCTCGTGGGATTAGAAGCCGAGGTAGTTCTTTGGATGATAAAATTTTAAATTCTCTGATAATCTTGGATGAAAAGCAACTTGGCAAATTAAAAGAATTTTGCAGTAATGTTGTTAACTTTGATGAAACAAAGCAAAGTGAAGATGTTAAAATTTTTAAGTACAATCTTCTTGAAAACGATAAGCGCATCAAGGCAAACATGGCGGTATCTGCAATAGGAAATGTCGCATTTGGAGAGTATAATAGTTACAGTTATCATCATTCATATCTGGCTTTTCAATATCTGAGTAAAAAAAAGAACGGAAGGTCAAAATTTTACATAACTTACAGGTGGCACAATAGTGAACCTGTTAGGATACGGAGATCCGCCATTGCCAGTCTGCTCAACGATATCAGCCAGTAGGTAAGATGTCGGCTTACTGTAGGTAAAAGAGTTTTTACCGAAAATGCGGTATCGTCATAGGTATACATCGATGTAAGGGCCGGGGCAAGGGCGCAATGGAAATCAAATTCAACAGGTGGCTTATTTGCTGTGCCATAAGTTCCATCTGGCTTGTCCCAGCTCATATTGTGCGCTCTGAAGTAAGGCATCCACTCAAACATTTCGCGATGCTGCTTTTGTTTGACCGGGTGGTGCCCGTAGCCTACATCGGTGTAGTGCAGGGCAACTGAACGGCGCATTGTTTCAAGGTCGTTGCGACGCCCGCCTGAGGCGCAGGAATCGATCCAAAGGCAGAGAAACCGCAATTAACAAGATATTGAAAAGTTATTTACAAGAGCCTGTTAATAACTTTTTAATAGACTAACTAAAAATTTTCGTCATTTAGGTACAATGGATAGTGGCTTTCAATATTGAAGCTACCCTCTAATGATAGTTCTTCTTTGCCCTTTGTTCCACCTGCAATATATCCAACCCAATCGTTCAGCATTCTGACAAAAATTGAAAGCGGGTATTTCTGGCGTACTGTTACGGTGAGGGTGTTTTCATCGGCGGTGGGAGATGCGGTGCCTCCGCCAAGTCCCGAGGCATGGATATTATCCCACTCTTCGTAATCGAGTATGTACTCCGCCCGTTCGTTATTTTCACTGCCGAGGTAATCAGGGATTCTTGCCGCCTCTAATTGTCCTCGTTCGGAAATTGGTATTGAGCCTAAACTCCAATCCCATAATCCGCCGCCTTTTTTGTTGGCAACGGCATTCGCCAATGCCGAATCAAAGTGTCCTTCAACTTGCGGTTCTATCATCTTCCCTGCAGTGGGAATCGCAGCAACGCGCATAACTTTTTCGCACATCCAATAGTTGAAGCCGACAGTTCTGGCTCGGGCTGCACGGGCTGCTGAATGGCGCAGAATTTCTCTGCCTGCGAAAGCATGCGAAACCTGCAACAATCCAAAGAGGAGAAGCAGGGTGACGAGCATGATGATAAGCGTTTCAACCATCGCCTGCCCGTTTTTTTTCTGAGCAGGCGAGTTGGTTGAAGTTTTGCATTTATCAATTGAATTCGCCATCGGCGTTGAGTGTCTTAATCTTCTCGGCGGGATCTTCTTCGGCAAGTGATGCTGCTTCTGAGCCAACTTCTTCATCTAAAGCAGAGGTGGCACCCGCTATCTTTTTGCCGGTAGCCTTGCTGAATTTGCCAAAGAGGAAAAGCAACGAGATTGCAATAAGTACAACGATGATAATGTATTCAACCATCGTTTGGCCGCTTTTGCGAGAGGGCATATTTTCGGGCTTTTTCATCGTTTATTACTCCTGTGGCTTATGGATATTCAGATGAAACCAATTCGGCAGCCCGTTGCGATTGGCTACGCGTCGCGTAGAGAAGCAGAGCTGTGACTGATATAAGCGCCGACAATACAACGAGTACGATTACATACTCAACCATTGCCTGTCCGTTACGCCTTTTCTTGGGAATACCATAAGATTGGGTCATGCCCCAATTATAAGATTGTTA
This sequence comes from Kiritimatiellia bacterium, assembly GCA_045603485.1. Classification (GTDB taxonomy): domain Bacteria; phylum Verrucomicrobiota; class Kiritimatiellia; order RFP12; family JAAYLN01; genus RGIG5952. The sequence goes on from JAZUMF010000106.1 coordinate 4,093, forward strand.
GACTTTTTTGTCAAACAATCTTATGATTGAATCGCAGTTTTGCGTTTCCAGACGCCTGACATGAAGAAGATGATTCCTATTATGACCGGTACATATTCGGAGAGCGCAAGACCATACCAAAGCCCCATGTACCCTTTATTGAGATAAACTCCCAAAAGATAGGCAAGGCCGACACGGGCGATTACCGCATCAAAGATGGCTATCCAGATATTTATTTTGTGGTTGCCGCTTCCATCGACAAGGGAGCGGAATATGGCATTGAAACCCAATCCCGAGAAGGCAATCAGGGCAATTGGTATGTAAGGTCTGGCAAGCTTTATTATGTCGGGCTCGCTTGTATAGAGGCTTACTATTTGCTCTGGGAAGATTGAGAAGGCCAGTGAAATTATTAGCGTGCTTGAGAGGGCAAAGGCGGCGACCCATCCCATCGTTTTAAGTACTCTCGAAAGTTTGCGCGCCGCCAGATTTTGACCTACAATCATTGCGCCCGATGCTCCGATGCAGTTTATCAGGAGGATTATCGTTATGTTGATGTTGTCGCGGATTCCTGAGAATGCGGATATCGTGACACCGAAATTATTCACTAACGATGTCACCGCGAGAGCCGCTCCGTGAATGGCGCAGTTTTTGAGTGCAATCGGAATGCTTAGCTTTAAGAAATTTATCGAAATGGGTTTGTTCCAAGTTAAAAAGTCCTTTTTAGATAATGACAGACCTAATTTCTGACGATTATTGTAGAGGAATGTTATTGAGCATATTACACTTATGAATTGGGCAATGACTGTTGCTATGGCGGCAGATGCGACACCCCAGTGGAATACTCCGACAAAAAGAAGATCGAGAAGTATATTAAGGGCGCAAGCAATTGCTATGAAGTAAAACGGGTGCTTTGAATCACCGAGGCCTCGTATGAATGCGGAGAGGATATGGTAGGCAAATATCGGAATTATGCCGAGAAGATTTATCAGTGAGTATTGAAGTGCGCCTGTGTAGGCTTCAGGTGGAGTGTTGACGAGATTTATGAGCGTCTTGTTGAGCGGTATCGTCACAGCCATAATTGCCAGTGTGAAAACAAAGATTATACCGCTGACGGTACTTATATATGTTGATATCCGTTTGTGTTCGCCAGCTCCCACAAGATGTGCTATTTGTATCTGAGATGCGGCCGAGAAACCGCCTGCGAAGGTATTTACAAAGAGTGCAATGGCAAAACCCGTCGAAATCGCCGATGTGCCGGCTTGCCCCAGAACTCTCCCGACTACCGCCATATCTACGGTATTGAGGAGTATCATCATCAGGTTGCTAAGCAGTATCGGTATGGCGAAGTTAATCAGATGCCCGGGAATGCTGCCGATTGTAAAATCCTGAATTACCGATTTCTCTTTTTTCATTTGATTTTGCGTATTTAGTCTCTTGCCGCTAAAGTGGCTTTATGCCTTCAAGCGCCATTCGCGAGAAGCTTTGGATATGACAAATGGCAATAGCGAGAGCGTCTGCCGCGTCTTCAGGGGGAACCGTGGTCATGCCGAGCATGGAGGAGACCATTTTTTGCATTTGCTCTTTTGTCGCATTGCCCCAGCCTGCTACAGCCTGTTTTACGCGTCTGGGTTCATGTTCAAAGACTTGCAGCCCGGCTGCCGCACATGTGGCAATTACAACTCCGCGGGCTTCTCCCAGAATGAGAGTTGTTTTAACGAATTTAGAATAAAAAATACCCTCCACAGCAACAACATCGGGCTTGAATTCTTCAAGAACCTGCTCCATCGTTTTACGGATGTTAAGCAAGCACGATGATAATGGTAGCTTAGGAGGGTTTTTTATGAGGTCGTATGCGACCCCATTGATGCGCCCATCTTTCAGCTCCACGAGACCTAAGCCTGTGGAGCGTAGAGATGTGTCGACACCTAATACGAGGAGGTTATTATTCCTCTTCTGCGAGTTGAGCTGCGACTGCGTCATCGAGGTCCATGTTGTGATAGACGTTCTGGACGTCGTCATAGTCCTCAAGGGCGTCGACGAACTTGTTGACTGCCTTGGCAACGGCGATATCGGAGACTGCCGTTGTTGCCATAGGAACCAATGTGGAGGCTTCTGCGCTGAGCGTCTCAATGCCTTCCTTGGCAAGAGCATCGCAAATTGCGGCAAAGGTGTCATTGGTGCAGAGAATTTCAAAGGTGTCGCCCTGATTCTGGACATCATCCGCGCCTGCATCAAGTGCGAGCATCATGATTGTGTCTTCATCTTTGCCTTCGGCATCGATTACAATCTGACCTTTGCGCTCAAAGTTGCGGGAGACAGCACCGACCTTTGCAAATTCGGAGTTGTTCTTCTTGAAGATATTACCGATTTCGGCTGCGGCGCGGTTCTTGTTGTCGGTAAGAACCTTGACGATAAGACCAACACCGCCTGCGGCGAATCCCTCGTAGGTAATCTCGTCAAAGTTGACTGTGCCGCCCTCGCCGGTGCCCTTCTTGATGGCACGGTCGATGTTGTCGTTGGGCATATTGACAGCCTTTGCCTTCGCAATGATGTTACGAAGGGCAGCGTTGCTGCCTGGGTCGCCACCGCCTTGCTTGGCGATAATCATAATTTCCTTGGCGATCTTGCTGAAGATCTTGCCGCGCTTGGCGTCCGCAGCACCCTTTTTGTGCTTAATCGTCGCCCATTTACTATGTCCACTCATTCTTGTACTTCCTGCTGTTTGCGTCCTGCTTGGCCTTCGCCAGCTGACATTTCACATCCTAATAAAGAATTGTCATCAGCCGACTCAAATGGCTGAATCCAACCTGTTTCAAATCCCAGTCGCTCCGCTTCCTCGGTAACGATTCCGTACTCGGCCTCGGTCACTTTCCTGCCCCATTCACCGTTTCCTACGGCTCGCCATGCCGGCGTATACTGCGACATAATGCTGACGCAAAGCTCCGGACCGATGTTATCGGCAATCCACCTGAGGTTGTTGACGGCCTCTTCAGGATGGCCAGGCAAAACGAGGAGGCGACAAATTACACCTCGCATCGCAATGTCTCTGTCATCGGTTTCCAGCGGGCCCAGATGTGTACAATGCCAATAGAGTGCTTTGCGTGCCGCATCCACATATTCCGCCGATCCGGAGGCTGCCTTGGCAAGCTCAGGTGTGGAATATCGTAAATCCGTAAGCGCAATGTCTATCAGGTCACTGTACATATCCAGTGTCTCTGTAGATTCAAAACCACTACTATTATACACAAAAGGCAAAGTTTTGTCACTATCTGGAATTAAAGAAACTGCTTCACGGATTAGCGGCAACCATGGCGTAGGCGAAACGAGGTCCCAATTATGGCACCCTTTTTGTTTGAGTTCCAGCATTATTTTCGCAAGTCTTTCAGGTGTTACATCCTCTCCCTTCCGCTCCTGACTCCATGGGAAATTTTGGCAATAGAGGCAATTTAGCGTACAGTGAGAAAAGAATAAAGTGCCTGCGCCATTTGTTCCGGAAAGGGGCGGCTCTTCTCCAAAGTGAGGCCCCCACCTGTAGAGACGCATTGTCGCACCTGACTTGCACCAGCCTTTTTCGCCTTGAGTTCTGTCAACCCGGCACCGCCGCGGGCAAAGCTGGCAACTTGCTAAAGGATTTGAGTTCACCTACGGCTGCTCCATCGGGGGAAGTGGAGAGGTTGTCGCACTCTCAGATGAGCCTTTCTTGATGACTTCGATCCGCTTCTCAACTTCGTTGAGGCGTTGCCCGCAGGTCTTTACGAGTTTTTGTCCTTTTTCAAAGGCAGCCACCATCTCTTCAAGACCCATATTGCCCGACTCCATGGCTGAAACGAGCTCTTCAAGCTCCGTCAGGCTTTCTTCAAATGTTTTGTTTTTCTCACTCATAGCAATCCATTGTATCATAAAATGAGATTACGGTGCGGAATTTATAAAATCCTCTTGACTGATGAAGTCTGATTTCATAAAATGAATTGAGGTTCAATTTTAGAATATGGATTCAGAATCAGAGATTAAAAATCCTCAAAATGTTTCGCGTAAGGATCGCGAGAGGGAGCGTCACAAGAATGATATTTTGGACGCTGCGGAGAGAGTTTTTGTGCGTGACGGTTTTTCTGCCAAGATAGAGTCTATCGCAAGCGAAGCGGAATATGCCGTCGGCAGCATTTACAATTTTTTCTCCAGTAAGGATGAATTATTTAAGTGCGTGCTGCTGCGGATTTCGCAATTTCGCGACGAAGAGACGGCAAAGCTCATTTCAGAGATATCTGATGACCCATGGAGCGGTTTCCCTAAAATCGTAAATTTCTGGATTTCTCACCATCTTGCGCATGGAGACTTTCTGCATATTGTGTTTTCTTTGAAGCACTCCAGGAATGAAAAATTATTTTTGGATGAGGATCCGATAAGGGAAGAGATACATCTTCATGCGGAGGCATACCGCAAGCATATGCACGATTACTTCGCATCTCTTTCGAAGACCGATTCCGTTCGTCCGCTGGATCCATCGGTTTTATTTTGCGCCTTTGAGGGATATTTGAGATCTTCGATGTTTAATGCCAACAGGCGCAACGAGAATGCCGTTGATTGGAATGGCTTTGAGGATCGTGTCACAAGAGAGCTTATACAGTTATTTTCACGATAACGGGGTTTTGAGTCTATGAATAAGGGCGTGTTGTATTTTTCATCGTCGGTTCTTGTTTGCCTTTTTTGCGGGTGTGTCACATCGGAGTCGACAAATCAATCTCTTTACGAGGCGCGTAAGGAGGCTGTGAATGTGACCGTGTCAAAGGATGTGCCAGACGGTAAGCTTGTAATGCCAGCTCCGCGGTTGGAGGTTGTGAGCGGAGATTTCGACCTTCTGGCGGTTATCAATATGGCGTTGGAGAATAACCTTTCTCTTAAGGCCGCCATGCTTCGGAGGAGTGAGGCCTTTGGCGCAATTACGGAAGCGCGTGCGGCTGCGTTGCCCAACCTTGCGTTAGGCGGCGGCGTCACCAGTGATGTCGTTGAGCGCGGGGAGAATCCTGATACCTATGACGCGACTCTTTCCCTGAATCAGCCGTTATGGCGTTCGGGGGCGATTTCTTCCGGCATTCGGTATGCTAATCTCTATGCCGCAGGTGTAGACGAAGAGATCAGAGATGAAATTCAAGGAGTTGTTCAGCAAGTCGCCAGTGATTATCTTGCAGTGCTTCTCTCAAAAGAAATGGTCGATGTTTACACGGAATCTGTCGCGGTCGCCGAGCGAATGCTTGATACTGCAAAGACTAAGCGCAAGGCAGGTACCGCTTCTGACTACGAGGTACTTAGGGCAGAGGTCGAAGTTGCAACCTCCAAGGCCTCTCTTATAAAAGAGCAGAATGCGATGAGAACGGCGGGCGTCCGTCTTTTGCAGGGCATGGGCGTAGATCAGGCGAGCCGAATTCGTATTACAGGCACTCTCAAATATGAGGGCGAGACTAACGATGTCGATTCTGTCATAATGACGGCATTGATGAATCGCCCCGATATTCTGCGCGCTCAAGCGGCGGTTGCCATGGAGCAGGAGTCTCTCAATCTTGTAAAGAGCGAGTATGGCTTTGCCGTTGACCTCTTTGCGAAGGGCAGCTATAAAAATCCAAATCCCAATGACAACAGCGACGACTCTTGGGGGCATGACGCGTCGGCGGGAGTGAATGTCTCTGTCAATCTCTTTGACGGGTTTGAACGCAAGGGTAGATTAAGTCAAGCGGAGTCAAGGCTGCGCCAGGCCAAGGCTAAGCTTCACGAGGCTGAAGAGGCTGCGCGCGTTGAGGTTGTGAGGGCTTTGCTTGATGTCCGCAACGCCGAGGAGCTGTACCTTTCGCAGGCGAAAAATATCGACCTCTCCAAGGAGGCGCTGCGTATGCTTGAAAATGGATTTAAGGTCGGTCGCAATACGCAGATTGAGGTCTTGGATGCACATAGTGCTCTAATTGAGGCTATGGGACAATATTACAATGCGATATATTCGCATTGCATAGCCCGTATCAATGTCTTAAAGGCTGCCGGCACATTGGTCGTTACCGGCGGCGATGCGATTCGTGAGGGTGGCATTAGATTGTCATCGGTTCCGTTTTGATTTTTTTGAATTTCACAGGAGATTGTAATATGAAAGAGTCTGTATCACTGTCCATTGTCGCCGCGCTCATCTTAGGCGGCGCATCTCTCTTTGCCCAAAATAATGAAAAGGTCTATCTGGTCCATACGGGAAAGCCTTTTCGCCAAACGATTGCGCAGTCAATTAAAAAGACCGGCGGTTTGGTTTCGCCGGCCGAGGTTTCAATTAGCGCGAAGGTCGGTGGGCGTCTCCTCAAGCTTGAGTTAGCCGATGGTACTCGACTTGACGAGGGTGTCAGGGTAAAGAAGGGCGACCGTATCGCTGAGATTGAATCACGCGATTACAAAGCGCAGTATGCCGCAGCGCAAGCCACCGTCGCATCAGCGGAGGCAACGGTCAAGGATACAAAAAGAGAATTTGAACGCGCCAACACTCTTTACAAGCAGGGAACCGCAACCGAGCAGGAGCGCGATCTTGCCGAGGCTCAGTACGAGCGCGCTCAGGCGGCTTTAGAGCAGGCCAAGGCTCAAGCCGAAATCGCCAAAATCAATTTAGACGAGTGCATTATCTATTCCCCGATGGACGGTGTCGTTTCAAAGCGCGCCATTGAGCCAGGGTCGTTGCTTTCGGTCGGCACAGAGATAGCTGTAGTTACTCAGCTGACCCCGCTGCGCTTCCAAATCTCAATTCCAACAACTCTCTTTTCAAATCTTGTCGTCGGTAAGACTCCGATCTCTATTGAAGTGGATGCCTATCCCAATCAGCCCGTGCTTGCCAATATTTCGCGCATCTATCCTGTTGCGGATGATGTGACTCGCACGATTCGCATTGAAACGGTTATCGACAATAATGACGGCCGCTTTGTTCCAGGCATGTACGCAGTTGCGACGATCGATCTCAATCGCCGCGAAAATGTTCTTTGCGTTCCCTTTGAGGCTGTTGTCCGCAATGACAGGGAACGCCTGATATACCGTGTGAAAGATGGTGTCGCTCAAGCTGTCAAGGTTAAACTTGGCATTCGCTCCGATGCGGTTGTTGAAGTCCTTGAGGGTATATCCGAGGGTGATGAGATTGTTATCGCAGGTCAGCACCGTCTTACCGATGGTGCAAAGGTTAAGCTTGAAGACCAGCAGGCAAATTAAGTATTTGACAAGCCTCGGCTAATAGGGAGTTTTTAACAGATGAAGCTGTCAGAAGCAGGTGTTAAAAGGCCAGTTACCGCAATTATGGTCTTTTTCGCTATTTTAATTTTAGGATTTATTTCATACAAGCTGATTCCGGTTGACATGATGCCGGAAATCGAAAGCCCTGTCGTCTCTGTTATGACCACATGGGACGGTGCCAGCCCCGAAGATATGGAGACAAAGGTGACGCGTCTTCTGGAGAGCGTTCTCGGTGGCGTTACAGACCTTGATGAAATTTCAAGCAATACGCGCGAAGGCCGCTCAAGCGTCACTTGCAAGTTCAGATGGGGAACGGAGCTTGGTGAAGCGTCAAATGATATGCGCGACTTAATCGAGCGCGCCAAGCGCCGCTTGCCCGATGATGCCGACGACCCTATCATGTATAAGTTTAACAGTGCCAATATGCCAATTATGAACTATGGCATCACGGCGCGCGAGAACAGAGAGCGTATGTATGATATCGTCAACGACGAGCTTGTCGATGTTCTCAAGCGTGTGCCTGGCGTCGGCTCTGTAGAGGCCTTCGGTGGGTTTGAGCGACAGGTAAATGTCCATCTTGATCCGGCAAAACTTTCGGCTTACGATTTGTCGCTTGCTCAGGTTGCCGAAGCGATTGATGCCGATAACCACACAGAACCTGCGGGCAGTCTTAAAATCGGGGTGGTCGATTACACGATTCGCGTCCCTGGCGAATATGCCAATCCGGAAGAAATCGGGGATGTCGTGGTTAAACGCTCAGGAGATGTAATCGTTAGACTGTCGGATGTCGCAACCGTTGAGGACGGCTTTGTCGAAGTCGATAAAGTCGTTGAGACAAACGATAAGTGGGCCATGATGATGCGTATCCAAAAACGCTCCGGCGAAAACACCGTTGCGGTTTGCGAACGCGTCCGCAAGCGCGTCGATGAGCTTGCAAAAACATTGCCCGCAGACTTTGAAGTCGTCCTCATCGGCGACTCCTCAGAGACTATCACACGCTCAATCAATTCAGTCAGCTCTACTGTTCTCTGGGGCGGATTTTTCGTTATCCTGACGACTCTTGTCATTTTACGCAATATACGCGCGTCATTGGTAATCGCTTTGACGATTCCATTCTCCCTGATTATAGCGTTCATCTTTATGTTCCTGATGGGCTGGACAATCAACATTATGTCGCTTTCCGCGCTCGCAGTGGCAATCGGTATGGTCGTGGACAATGCCGTCGTGGTATTGGAAAACATTATGACGCACATCTCCCGCGGAGTAAGAAGACGGGAAGCGGCTATGTTCGGCGCAGATGAAGTCGGCCTCTCAATTGTCGCGTCAACACTTACGACAATTGCAGTTTTCGTGCCGCTCATCTTTGTTGAAGGCGTGACAGGAATCATGTTCAAGCAATTGGCGGGTTTGATTACCGCCACCCTCGTCGCGTCACTCTTCTGCTCGCTGTATCTTACCCCGATGCTCGCCTCCAAGCTCCTTCGCACCCTTGACAGACGCCGCAAGGATCAGGAGACATGGCATGGCCGATTCGTCCAATGGTCAGAAGAAAAATTCCTTGCCTTCGAAGCGGGGTATGGCAAATTGATTGATAAGTGCCTCCACATCAAATGGACAATCGTTGCGGTCGCGGCAGGAGTTATTGTCGTCACAATCTGGCTCTTTGGACAGTTGGGTTCAGAGCTGATGGGCTCGGAAGATACAGGTGAACTCCGCATCACATATGAGTTGCCTGTCGGAACGCGTTATGAAAAAACGGTGGCGGTAGGCAGGCGCATTTTAGCTTTAGCACGGGATATCGTCCCTGCAAAGGACATCAAGTCATACTCATTTAACGCAGGCGGCAGCGGCGGCGGCTTCGGCGGAAGCCGAAATTCCCACACGGGAACGATTCGCCTGCGCCTCGTTAAAGCGTCGGAACGCAACCGTTCCACGGATCAGTACGGCGAAGATATAACAAGTCAAGTCCGCAATTGGGCGGAAATCACAAAAGTCTATGCCTCGTCTGACAATTTCTTAAATCGAATCCTTCGCGGCGGCAGCGGAAATATCGCGATAGATGTTTACGGCTACGACTTAACCACCACAACAGAAATTGCGAATCGAATAAAGGAAATCACCCTTCAAACCAAGGGCAGCAGAGATGTCCGTATTTCACAGGATTTAGGACTCCCCGAGCTGACCTTGCGCATTGACCGCCTGAAGGCGGCATCCTTCGGCTTTACAATGGCAACCCTTTCAGATGCCCTTTCGACGCTCTTCCAAGGCGGCACGGCAACAGAATATCGCGAAGACGATGACGAGTATGATGTACTCTTGCGGCTTGAGTCGGCAAATCGCATGAGCATCGAAGATATCAAAGGCTCTGAGATTGAATTGCCAAATGGCGGACGCGTCCGCATTGACTCATTTGCAGAAATTGAAGAAGTGACTGGACCTGTGACGATTCGCCGAAAAAATCAGGAGCGTATTGTAACAGTCGAGTTTGATGTGATTGACCGTCCTCAAGGCGATGTCGTTGCAGATATCCGCAAGCGTGTCGAAAATGAGATACTAATACCTGACGGTGTTCAAATCGAGTATGCGGGAATGATTGAAGAGCAGGAAGAATCGGAGCGCGCCCTCCAACTCATGATTATTTTAGGTGTCGTACTCGTTTACATGGTAATGGCAGGACAGTTCGAATCGTTTATTCATCCCTTCTTGATTATGTTCTCAATGCCATTTGCGGGAAGCGGTGTCGCTCTGGCGCTTCTGATGACGGGCACTCCGCTAAGCATGAGCGCATATATCGGCATAGTTCTTCTGGTAGGTGTTGTTGTGAATAATGCCATTGTGCTTATCGACTACATAAATATCACAAGAGAGCGTGAAGTCCCGATTTTCAATGCCATAGTTGAAAGCTGCCGTCAAAGGCTTCGCCCCGTTATGATTACGACTTTGACAACATTGCTTGGAATGCTCCCGATGGCGATGTCACACGCCGACGGAAGCGAAACATGGCGTCCGCTTGGAATTACCGTATGCGGCGGTCTTGCGGTTTCGACCTTTGTCACGATGTTTATCATCCCCGTACTCTACTACATAGTAGAAACTTGGAAAGAGAGACGAAATGCCGAAAAGACAGCATAGGAAGGCAGGGGAACAATGCAAAAAGCCATAACAATTTACTGCAATGTGTCAATTGTTGAAGATATTTTGGATATCTTCAAAGAAGTAGACATCAAAAATTACACCCAATGGCCTCGTATAGTTGGAGTCGGTCCAGTAACAGGACCGAGATTAGACAACCATGTTTGGCCGGGAGCCAATTCTGGATTCCAGGTCATAGTCCGAGAAGACATGGCAACGAAGCTGATGGACAGGCTCCAAGAGTTGCGTGATTCAGAGACAGGCAGACAGTCTGGAATTTACGCCTTCCAGACGGCAGTGGAACGGTCGCTTAACTGATACCGTTGAAATGAAGATAGAAGCGACATTGCTGATAACACCGTTGTTGCTTGCCGCGTCTGTTACAGTATGGCTGCCATCCTATGCGTGGCTCGCTCCATTGTCGGCGGTTATACCCCTGATTGTTCATCTTGTCAAAGATTGGGTGCCTGCTCGAAGCGCAATTTTTGTGCCCGACCCGCTAAATCCGAAATTCAAAGATTTGCTTGCGGCAATGGCAAGACATTGTGATGGAGCATCGTATAACGGTAAAACTCAAGCCATATACCTGACGGCATACTGTGATGAAAAAGGTGAAACAGTTTCATACTCAATCGATTGGGACGGCAAGACGAAAAGTCTTATAGTTGTGACTCAAAATGGCAAAGAGCGGTTAACGCTAAATAATGCGCCATTCTTTTTGATGCCGCTGCCAATAAGGGTTGACAGATCTATGGCGCTCTATTTTATTCCGAATAAGCAAAATTCCCGATGTGAAATATATGTAAATCATCCTCTTTTATCAAAAGTCGAGAATCTCTTGATAGATAAAACAAAGGAACAGTTCCGCTATAAACTGTATCTAATACTGCTTTTGTCGATATGGCTCTTTGGCGACTGGCATGGAAAGCCTGGGTTTCTGACCCTTGCAATTTTTGCAATCGCCCCGCTAATCATATCTCGCCTCCTGCTGTTTCTGCCTGCATTATTAAAAAATATCCGTTCCCTTTTCGAGTTTGCCGTTCTTGTGATTCGCCACAGAATTTTCAAATAGACTACCGCCGACCGCGTCGCGTCCATACCCAAACGCTCGACAAAAATCCAGCGTTTTTTGAGAAAAAAGGGAAAGCGTCAGATGCGACGCTCTCCCCAAAAAACAGATTGCCGACCTTTTATCTTACTTCAAAGGCGAAGATATGGGCTTGCGCGCTTCCGTATGTTGATACGCCCAGCTGTTCTGACAGATAGGTGTTTATCGGAATTAGGCGTATGGCGGTTGTTTCAACATCTATCGGCTTTCGAATCATGCGCTGATAGTTGCTATCTGTTTCGTAAAGAGTTTGCCATTCACCATTGTCGTTAAGGGCTTCTATTTTGAAGCTTTTGAGCATGCACTTTGGGAAACCAAAACTTGTGTAGTTGTAATCGAGGCGTCTAAAGAGTGTCGCCGAGATGTTGAGTACGGCCGGGTTGCCCTCAGTATATTCCCTGTCGAGGTCGCTGTCTACAATCAGGCGGAATTCCGAGAGGTGGGTCTTTTTATCAAAAGTGTAGGTGACCGCACGGTTGCACATTCCCCAATATCCGTTGTCGTTTCCCCATATTTTCCGCTCAATACCATTGAGCAGCACTGATGCGTCGCCCCAGTCTGCCGAGAGTGTCTGGCTGTTGCAAAGGGGAGATATTTTTCTCTTTAGACCTGGCAGGAAGCAGTCATCTTCCATAAGAATCTCTTGGAGCTCGGCGATTTTTTCGGCGCATAGCTGTCGTGCGCTTAAGCCGTACTTTGCCATAAGGGCAGCCGCGGTGCCTACCGCCTGACCCATTATTCCGCAGGTGCCCATTACGCGAACAGAGGCGAAGGCGATGTGGCTTGCGCTTATATTTCTTCCCGCGAACATCAGGTTTGCGATATTTTTAGAGTAGAGTGAGCGCAGCGGAATGCCGTAGGGCTCGGTTAGGCGTTTCTTTTGAAGGTGTGCGCCATCTTGTCCGCTCATCGCGAAGCCGCCGGGAAGATGGTTGTCGATTTGCCAGCCGCCGTAGGCGACTTCATCATCGAAGTGTTTTCCAGCTTCGACATCTTGCTGCGTGAGGATGTAATCGCCCACATAGCGGCGGCTTTCGCGTTTGCCTGGAAGGAAGCCGATGAAGTCGAGTTCCCAGTTGTCGGCTCCGTGGTCGCCGTGATTTTTCATGTGATCCCATACGCCATAGGCTATTTTGATGAGTTCGTCACGGACTTCTTCGGTGTCGTGAATGGAATCTACTTCGCCGCCAAGCTCAATCCAGTAGAAGTTGGTTTCAATGCGGTCAAGGCAAGCGTGGGGTTTGAACTTCATCTCCTCATCGGTCGTGAATTTGTATGCCCAGTCGGGAGCGATGAAGTCGCATTTGTGGTCGGTCTGGTGAGCCTGAATCATCAGGCTCATGCCCATTGTCTTTTTATCTTCTTTTTCAAGACCCCATTTTTCGCCGAATTTTTCTTTTGATTCTCTGCCTACCATATATTCGGCGTCAACGAGTTCGGCGAGGATGCTGTCGCCTGAGCAGTCGATGAAGGTCGTCGCTTCGACCTTTTGCCATGTATAGGTTGTAAGCTGGAAGCCTGTTATCTCTTTTATGACATTGCCGTCACATTCGGCAAAGCAGCAGGCGCAATTTAGGAGCAGCTCTATGTTCTTTTCGTTTTTTACCTTTTCGTAGAGAATGGAGTCCCAGATTGAGAAGTTCCTTGTGGGATTGCGATGCATATTCTCGAGGAGGACTTCTTCCATAATGCCGGTTTCCTGGAGATTGCGGACGCGGCTGCCGGCTCCAGAGACCCACATTCTGATTTCACTTGAGGAGTTGCCGCCAAGCATTGGTCTGTCCTGCATCAAGACGACTTTTGCGCCATGGCGTGCCGCGGCAATTGCCGCGAAAGTACCTGCAAGTCCGCCGCCGATAATGCAAATGTCGGCTTTGCGGAATTTTTTATTCAGTTCGCCCATAAGTCTCTCCTAGGATTGTGTTGCGTCTGCTTCGAAAATTTTTAGGGAAATCTCGCCTTTTATCCATAAGCAGGTCAGATTATCAAGCGAGTGGATGGTTTCGTGAACCGTCTCGAACGCGCCGCGAGCGGAATCAGATAGGCAATCGGGTGATATGTCGACATTTTCGCTTGTGACGATTGCGACAATTTTTTCCAGTCTTCCCGTTTCGGCGGTCGAGGGACCGTTTTCTACCCATCCTTTATCGGGAAAAAGGTCTGCGGAAATATCCCCGGGAATAAGAAAGGGGATATTTGATTTAATGCGTGGAGGTAAGTCGCAAAGCTCTGCGGACGGAATAACTTTTGTGACAAATCCTGCGGTGCCTATATTGAATATGTGTAAATAGCCGTCAATGGAGGCGGATACGCTGATGGTAAAGACATCTCCGATTTTCAATGAGTTTTTTTCTTTGCCGTCAACGAGTACCGTTATATTTAAGTTGTTATCGGGAGCTTCCATTTCACGCGTTGATTTTTAGAGTGAGGCCAGCTTTTTTGTCTCCGCTTTCCGCATCGATTGCGTAAATACCTTTTGTGAGCCCTTTGATTGTCGCCGCACCTGTCGTGAACTGTCTTTCAGGTAGCAGAACTTCGCCGTTTTCACCGTCCCTTATTTGGAGCGTGAATGGAAGAAGAGGTGTCGCGTCGCTGTTCTGCATTGAAATCTCAACATCGGCAACGGAGCCCTTTGAGAGGAGCTTGGCTGTTATTGTGCAATCAACGCCGCCTTTTTCAATCAAGAGCTGTCGGCTAGCCTCATTCTGCGTTTCACACACAAGAGATCGGGTAAAGGCAAAAGCCTCTGTGGGCGCAGGAAGGATATTTGAGACTACTTTGTCACTCCATTCGAGCAGCTGTGCCACATCGCCTTTTGCGTTACGGTAGAGTTTAACCACAGCATCTATCGCAAGTGCCGCCAATGAGGTCTTGGCCTCCATGCGATTATCGATTGCGAAGCTGTAACGGGCTTTGGCATCTTCAAGCCGTTTCGCATAAAGGGAGCGGATTTCCTCTTCGGAACGGAAAGATGGCAAGTCGTCAAAAAGCTTTTCTACATTTTGTTGATCGTTATTCATTGCAGATCTCCCACTATTTCTTATGACGGACGAGGGTGCCATCTTCTTGCAAGACTGTTCGTAGGCGTTTTATTGTGCGTGAGACTATCGAGCCGATATTTGATGTCGTCATTTCGGTTTCCGCGGCAATTTCTTTTTCGGTGTAGCCCTCCATCCAAAGCCGAATTACCTTCTGGTGTGAGGGTTTTAGTGTTGTCAGGGCGGCTTTGATGTTTTCTTGCAGGACCGCACGGTCGAGTCCTGAAAAGATTGAGCTTTGACTGCCGAACGACTGCCCTGCAACTTCTGTGCTTATTGTATCTATAAAGGTTATGGAGTCACTATCTTCGCCTATCGGCATGTCGCCTTGTATTTCGCGTTTGCGGTCGCGCTTGCCTGCGCTGAACCAGTCAAAGGCATCGTATGTGCTTCGCTTCAGCAGCGTTGCGCACAACCCGTTAAAATTTTCAATTGCGTTTTCGGGCGGTTCCGAGAAGATGCGCAGGACTCTGTCGATGAAGAGATCTAGAACTTTATCGTAAAACTCTAGACTCATATCGGGATATGAGCTTTGAATTTTCCTCTTTACCGCATCGTAGCCTTGCATCAGGGTGGTGCAGATTTTTTCAAAGGCACGGCTATCGCCACCGATGGCCCTTTGAACAAGCTCGCCCTCAAAATTGAAAAGCTGTTTTGATTTGGGGGATGTCGTGTCGCTCATATGTCCGCTAATCCATGCAAATACGATTTACACATTGCCTAAAGTTGTCAAAGCCCTTGATAATCTCAATATCCATTCTCATATAGTAGATCGGTACTTTGGGATATTCAAGACGGGGAAGTCTTACGGCGTCTTTTTCGGTTGTCAGGATTGCATCAGCCTTCAACTCGTCGGCGTTGTTGATGACATCTATGATGTCTTGAGCCTTATATCTGTAATGGTCGGGATAGCGTTCGCGCGAAAGTATCTTTGCCCCCATCTTAGATACCGATTTTTCAAAGCTCATCGGGGCCGCAATGCCTGATAGCGTGACGACTTTCATTCCGTTTACCGCTTCAAGCGGCAATATCTCAGATGAAAAGGCGTTTTTATAATACCTGGGCCTATGGCGACACTCTGCAATTTCGGCCTTTTCATTCATAGAGCGGAGACGGGCTCGCAGGGCATCTGTATTGCCGTCGGATTTTGTTATAAAGATGAAATCGGCCCGTTTGATATTCTCGGCGGGCTCGCGGAGGATTCCACGCGGCAAGAGATGGCCGTTGCCGAACGGGTTTGTCGAATCGACGAGCACTATTTCGTGGGAGTGCTTGAGCTTCATATACTGAAAGCCGTCGTCGAGAATCAGAACATCGCTTCCGAAATGGCGTATGGCATAGCGTCCCGCCTTGACGCGGTTTTTATCGACGACGACAGCAACTCCAGGAAGATTGCTTGCAAGCATAAAGGGCTCGTCTCCGCTAAGCTCGCTATCAAGCAATACGCGCTTGCCGTCGCTGACAACTCGCGGCGGAGATAAGGCATCGCCGCTCAAAAGTCGCTCAAGGAATTTCTTTTCTTTTTTCCGATATCCGCGGCTTAGAATCGCGACATTCCGCCCCTCTTCTTTGAGAGTGCGCGCAAGGATTTCGACTACGGGAGTTTTGCCGGTTCCGCCCACTGTGACATTGCCTACGCTGATAACCTGACAGCCAAGCGGAAAGCGACTTGCGAGACCCGTGCGGTAGAGCCATGCCCGAAGCATAACTATACCTGTAAAAATCTTTGAGACACCTTTCAGAAAAGACAGCAGCCACCTTACATGTCTAGGATGTCCTTGATCGGCTCCTTCATGTTGAATAAGCTTGAGTATCGCTCGCTCGATTCTCGCGCTTCTTGATGGCAATGCTCTCTGCATAATTTCTGTAATTCGTTGAGATGTCAGATGCCGAAGGCCGCTCGGGCGTTCTTTTCGACAATATCAAGGACCTCTTCAATCGAGAGATTGGTTGAGTCGATGACGATAGCCCCCTCGGGTATTTTGAGCGGCGCCGTTTTGCGCGAGCTGTCAATTTTGTCGCGGTTGAGAAGCGAGGCCTTGACCTCTTCAACGGTCTGGGTGGCGATTCCCTTGGCTACCTCTTCGAGATGGCGGCGTATCGCACGGGCCTCGGCCGAGGCGTTAAGGAAGAAGCGGGCCGGGGTGTCGGGAAAGACGACAGAGCCGATGTCGCGTCCTTCAACGACGATATCGCCAAGCTCGCGCATGCCGCGGAGCCAGATGTTAATCCGTTCGCGGACCTCAGGGACTTTCGAGACTGGACTCACATGTGCATTGATTTCGGCTGTGCGAATCGCATCACCCGGTTCTTTGCCCTCAACGAGTGCCGCAACGGCACCGTCCTTGACTACAAAGCGTACATCAACCTTGTCGCAGCCTGCGGCAACGGCCTCTTCGTCGTTACAGTCAATCCCTGCCTTAATGGCAGCGAGGGTCATAATGCGGTAAAGAGAGCCCGAATCAACATGCAAAAAGCCCATTCTCTTGCCGATACCCTTTGCGATAGTAGATTTGCCGGCTCCCGAGGGGCCGTCAATAGCGATGACACGATTTTTCATACTTTCCTTGAGTTAGCGGGTTTATTACGAGTTCCTAGTGCGCGTATAAGATAAAGGTTCAGCAGCGTCTCTTCCGGTATTTGGCACGACACAAGTGCTTCGCGAAGTGCCAAAACATGGTGGCGGGCTGCCCTTAATTCGCTTGTCTTCCAGAGGCAGGCCTGCTCAAAGGTCTTTTGAGCGCGAAAGCCTG
The DNA here is from genome assembly GCA_045603485.1 of Kiritimatiellia bacterium. Taxonomy (GTDB): domain Bacteria; phylum Verrucomicrobiota; class Kiritimatiellia; order RFP12; family JAAYLN01; genus RGIG5952. The sequence goes on from JAZUMF010000106.1 coordinate 21,342, forward strand.
TCAGAGTCTTGCGGATATCCTTTTCAGAAAGTGCAAGTCCTGTATCCACATCTTCTGGAATGTCTGACCAGTTTATAGATCTGCTGGCAGGAGTTGCCCAGCCCTTATCAATCGCATCGCGCAAAAAGAGCATAGTTGAGATGCAGGACAGGATTGAGGTCGTGAGTCGGATTGCGTTCTCGCCCTGATTCAGCTGTTTGCGAATTTGAAGTGCAAGCTTCGCGGCATTTCTTGATGCAAAGGCATCCGTGAAGTCCCATATTTCAGAAACCGACGCGGCAGTGATAATCTCATCGACATCCTCAACCGTAGCTTCCTTCCTGTCTCCGCAATAGCATGCAAGCTTGTTAAGCTCGGAATGAAGCTGCCTGAAATCAGCCCCTGCGCGTTGGACAAAATGACGAATCGTTTTGGCGTCCATTTTAAGCCCAACCTTAGGGAGAGACTCTGCTATGAAGATTTCAGCCGCCTGCTCCCTTTCATTTTGCCTAAGGTTTGAACCGAAGTCTAAAACATATCCCTTTGCTTTGATGGCTTTGTAGAATGGCTGCGTGCGGTTAATCTTCGAGGTTGAGACAACAAGCCGTGAACCTTCGGGAAGCCCCTTCTTGATTTGCTCAATCAATGGAGTCAAGGCCTCCTTGACATCATCCGATTTAATGAGCCTTTCATTCGCAAGAAAGGGAGTTTCAAGCAGCCATAGAGTCTTTTCGCTGCTTCCGAAGAGGTCGTTTGCAAGGAGCGTATCGCGTATGTCTCTTAAAAGCTCCAGCGTGCTTTCAATTACTTCAACCCCGCGAGCATCTATCTTTTCTAAGCCAAATTCCTGGTCTTCCTTTGGCACAAGGGCGTTGATGAGTTCACGAGCGGCAGTGTCGACGCGGAACTCATCATCACCACATATCAGATAGACAGATTTGTCGAGGGGTATATTCATAACTTGCGGTTATGCTGTCATTAAGGGAATTGAGGCGGTCTAATCAAGCCGCAGGTTTCGGGAAGCCCGAACATGACATTCATATTCTGGAGCGCAGAGCCCGCCTGCCCCTTGACAAGATTGTCGATGTGGGAGACGATGCGCAAACGCCTGCAGCGTTTATCAACACTCACGACGAGGTTGCAGAAGTTTGTTCCGCGAACCTGTTGAGTACCGACTGCGGCATTGCTTGGGTATATACGAACAAATGGACTGTCCTTGAAGAACTCTTTATAGATTGCGATGACATCTTCTTCAGAGACATCCCGCGTAAGCGTTCCGTAAAGGGTTGAAAGAATTCCGCGGCAGACAGGTACGACATGAGCCGTAAAGGTAATACGGCAATCGGCATTTGCCTGAAGCCCAAGCTCGCGCTCGATTTCGCAAACATGCTGATGACCTGAAAGACGATATGCGTTTACATTCTCATAGCGGTGCGGGAAGTGATGTGCTGCGGCAAGCTTTTTGCCTGCGCCAGAGACTCCCGTTTTGCAATCGCAGATAAGACCGATCGGGTCAACGATACCTGCGTGAACGGCAGGGGAGAGACCGAGAATGCAGCTGCAGGCAAAGCAGCCTGGGTTGCCGACGAGAGATGTCTTTGCGATTTCCTCGCGATGGAGCTCAACCAGACCATATGCGTTTTGCCCCAACAGCTCAGGGTCTGCATGCGTCGGCTCCTTGCCAAGACGCGTTGCATAGTCGGCATAAGCCTCGGGAGTTGTAAAACGGAAGTCGCCGCTGTAGTCGATGACCTTAACGCCCTTTGCAAGATAGTCTCGGGCCATACTCATGCCGACGCGGTCGGGAGTAGAAAGGAATACAACATCACAATCGACATTGGCTCTAGGATCGTCGGCTTCAAGAATCGGAAGCGAACAGAAGCCGGCAAGATGAGGATAGAGCTCATCAATGCGTTTGCCGGCATCCTCTCTGGCGATAAGTGCGACGATTTCGGCATTCGGATGCTGAAGAAGAAGTTCAATAATGCCCAGACCACCGTAGCCTGTGGCTCCTACAATTTTGGCGCGTATTTTCATATCTTTAAATTATAGCATATTTGGAAAGCGTATGGTATAGGATGATTGCCATTATTATGCCATCTCAACGCAAAGAGCAACGGCAGTCGAAACTTTTATAAAATTCTAAAAGGAAAGGTGATGGATTGGAACTGAAGAAAAATCTGAAAAATAAAGTTGACACAGGAAAGAAAAAAGAGTAGTCTATTACCCACTTTTTGCGAACGGGAAGTTGATTTCGGAAGCAGCGATGCTGAAGAAAAAAATCGAAAAGTTCAAAAAAAGTGGTTGACATACTTTTTCGAAAGTAGTAAACTTGATACTCGTTTTTGCGAACGGCAGGTTTGATTCGAAGCAGCGATGCTGAAGAAAAAATCAAAAAGTTCAAAAAAAGTGGTTGACATACTTTTTCGAAAGTAGTAGACTTAATATCCGTTTTCGCCGAGAAAGCCTGAGAGGCTGACTCAAGAGAAAACGACAGTTCTTTGAAACGAGACGATCATTTTTATTTACAACAGAACGGACATACCTTCCAGTCAGGAAGGGATGTGACGGATTAAGCAATGTGCCGGGTCAATCGAAAAAGTCAACGAGCAATCGTTGAAGAAATTTCTTAATTATGAGAGTTTGATTCTGGCTCAGAACGAACGCTGGCAGCGTGGATTAGGCATGCAAGTCGTACGACGAACTTGATGATAGCAATATTATTAAGTTCGGAGT
>JAZUMF010000107.1:0-4912 GCA_045603485.1 Kiritimatiellia bacterium
TACGCAATAGTTGAGTAGCTCTATGCCGCTGAAGATGGCTATACGGCGAAGCATGTCGACAAAGACCGACTTGCCCTCTGGGCTCAATAGAAACTGCTGCAAAGCGCAGCGGCTTACGATGTGGTAATAACCTTCTCCGTCGTTTTTGATTCGTGGCTTACGCATAATTGACTCCTTATTTTTAGATTGTGTAATAAGTATATTGGATATAGAGGATAATGTCAAGTTAAATAGTCTGACACCGCGGAGCATATTAAATTTCACAGCATTTTGATAAAATAGTGAATTGCCTAGACGAGGGCTAATAGGGAAGGCTTGCCATGGAAACAAAATTTGAAATAATCGACTTTCACACTCATCCGTTCTCCACTGCTAAAGAGAATATTTGCACACACAAAAACTATTGCAATATGACAATGGAGAATACTCCTGATTTTCTAAGACAAATAGGCATCAGTAAGATCTGTGGTTCTGTAATTGAAAGATGTGAATGTACTTGGGAAAATATCAAGGCCCTAAATGACTCGGCATTGCGTCTTAGAGATATTTATGGTGACTTTTATATTCCAGGCTTCCATGTGCATCCAAATTTTGTAAAAGAGTCATGCGATGAAATCAAGCGCATGGCGAGTAACGGAGTAAAGCTAATTGGGGAACTAGTACCTTATATTCATGGCTGGAGTGACTATTCGTGCAAAGCCTTTTCTGCTATTATTGACGAAGCAACAAGCTATGGGATGATTATAAACTTCCATTCAGGCGGCGAAGATAATATGGATAATATGGTCCTTAACCACCCTGATACCATCTTTGTTGCAGCCCACCCAGGAGAATACCGAGAATTTATGCGTCATTTGAATCGAATGACTCTCAGCAAAAACTACTATCTTGACCTGTCTGGCACAGGAATTTTTCGTCATGGCGTGCTTCGCCATGCAATTGATGAGTTCGGAGCTGATCGTTTCCTCTTCGGATCCGATTTTCCCGCGTGCAATCCTGCTATGTTTGTCGGTGGCGTTCTGCACGATCCACTAATTACAGATAGCGAAAAAGAACTTATTCTTGCTAAAAATGCCAAACGCCTTTTAAGTCTGAATTAACCAAAATCAAACAACGAGTCGTATATTAAAAGGATGGTCGCATTTTAAGAAAGTGCTGAATAAAATTGATGTAGTGGTAATGGCTATGAACTTAAGAGAACGGCGGCCTTGACAAGGACTTCGGGCGGCACACCTCTTCCGAAGGCCGGAATATATCACTATGATTCGTAAGGGGTTCGAAGCTCTGCATCCAAGTCAAAAACCTGATCAAAATCTTCTCGCCTGTCATCCTTGGTCTTGGAAAAAAGCCCCATCTTGATAAGATTATAGACCAACTCGCCAAAATCAGAAGTTGAACGGATATTCCACTGCGACAAAAGAAAAGCAGCCATGGGGCCAAATTCCTCAAGGGCAAAATCCTTTAATCCCTTTGAAAGCTGCGCACCCGTAAGATGCATGCGAGGCGTAGAAGCCTTATGCCCCTCCGCAATAGTTTTCATTACATATTCAAAACCATCACGGACAAAAGTATAGGCCTCTACCGGATAGCGCGGATCTTCAATGATAAATTGCACTACGACCTCTTGGAATGTTGCAATCTCTTCCATCTTGACTCACCACTTACAACCATTCAGAACCAAAGACACACAGCCCGTAGACAGCTGCCGTTTCAGTACGCAGAACAAGCTTGCCCAAAGAAACCAAATTTGCCTTTGCGGAACGGAGAGCCTCCAACTCATCTGGTGAAAAATCCCCCTCCGGGCCAACCATCCAAGTCACAGATTGCGGACGCGCCTTATTACGGTCACGGGCCAACGCGTCGCGAAGAAGAACGGCATCGTCAGTCAAAGCTCCAGCATAAATGCGACTTGTTTCAGAAAGCCCAGCCAAAGCTTTATCAAAAGATTGAGGTAATGCTATCTTAGGGATAAAATCTGAACCGCATTGACGGGCGGCGTCAGTTGCTACTCGCTCCCAACGGGATCTCTTATCTTCGGCATCTGCAGGGTCTGAAATCCTTACAACCGAATTTCTTGAAAGAATCGGAACAACCTCAGAAACCCCAAGCTCAACAGCCTTCTCAATTGTCCAATCCATCCGCGACCCCTTGCTAATGCAAGCCGCCAAAATCAAATGACACAAAGGAGGAGACTGCAACTGAACCTCTCCAACCCGCTCAAGAACTGCGGACGAAGGTGTTGCCTCCTTAGCTATCTGAAATAGAGCCGAAGAACCCTTACCGTCAAAAAGAGTTACCGCATCACCAGAACGCAAACGGAGAACATTAAAAAAGTGCCTAGAACCCGCACGATCTAATATCATGCGGGCCTTCAGCAACTCCTCCGTACTGACACAATGACGATGCACGACACTTCACCCTATTTCTTATCCTGCTCTTTAGCGTCCTTAAGAAGAGCCTCACGCCTCTTCATAAACTCAGCAGCCTTCTCAGAAAACTTCTCGGCCTCAGGATAATTATCTGTCTTACAAGCATCTTGGAAGGCCTGCAATGCCTTCTTTTGAGACGATGAAAGATTAGTAGGAACCTCAACCAAAACTCTCACCATCATATCACCGACATCCCCGCGTAAAGATGTCATTCCCTTACCACGGTAGCGGAAAAGACGACCGTTGGAAGTACCCGCAGGAATCTTGAATTGAGCCTCACCATCAGGTGTCGGGATCATAACGGAACCGCCAAGAGTAGCAACTGCCAACGGAACGCAAACCTCACAAGCAAGATTATTACCCTCCCTATCAAAAATCGCATGAGGCAAGACATTGAATGTAACCATCAAATTGCCATTAGGACCGCCTCGCTGACCGCTATCACCTAAACCAGCGAGTCGCATACGATTACCGGTATCGACACCACGAGGAATCTTAACTGTAACATTCTTACGCTGCTTTACTCGCCCCACACCATGACATTTAGGACAAGGATTTGAGACCACCGTACCCTCGCCATGACAGCTGGGGCATGTCTGTTGGAACTGAATAAAACCACCGCCAGCGATAACAGCGCCTCGACCATCGCAACGCTTACATTTTTCACGCTTAGAACCCTTCGCAGCGCCAGTTCCGTGACACTCGCTGCAATCCTCAGCTATAGGAAGCTCAACATCCCTAGTACCGCCAAAAATCGCCTCCTCAAGAGTGATATTCATCTCAAAATCAATATCAGCGCCACGCTGAGGAGCATTGGGATCGCGTGACTTAGCTCTCCCTCCGCCGAATAAACCCTCAAAACCGCCGCCGCCAAAAAGCGAGCCAAAGATGTCGGCAAAATCACCCATGCCGGAGAAGTCCCTGCCAAAGTCAAAACCACCAGGACCAAAATTATTTCCGGCATGACCAAAACGGTCATAACGCTCGCGCTTCTCGGCATCACTCAAAACCTCATAAGCCTCAGAAGCCTCCTTAAACTTATCGGCAGCCACCTGATCACCGGGATTACGGTCAGGATGGTACTTCATCGCAAGCTTACGGTAAGCCTTCTTAATCTCATCGGCAGATGCAGTCTTTGAGACCCCAAGCACCTCGTAATAATCTCTCTTTTCCTCAGCCATAACCAACCTCCACAAAGACTATTTCGACTCAGATGAGTCATCCTTCTCTTGAGGGGTCGCTTCATTTGCCGGAGCCTCAGGAGCTCCACTAGAAACGATAACCGATGCTGCACGAATAACGCGATCACCCATCTTATAGCCACGACGAATCTCGTAAATGACAGTTCCTTCGGGCTTATCAGGAGATGGCTGATAGGCGACAGCCTCATGCTCAGAAGTATTAAATTCATTATCCAAAGAAGCGATAGGCTCAACACCGCCCTTTTTAAGAAAATCCATCAACTGGTTGTAGACCATCTTGACCCCCTCTGCGAATGGATCATTTCCCGCCTGATCCATTGCACGGCCAAAATTGTCAACAACGGGAAGAACTTCCTTATACACATCCTCGGCGGCACGGATAAAGATCTCGCTTCGTTCACGAGCTGTTCGACGACGGAAATTTTCGAAATCGGCATAAAGGCGCATAGCCTTATCCTTTTCCTCTGCCAATTCCTTTTTAAGTTTCTCAACTTCTGAAATCTCAGGAGACTCCTTAACCTCCTCCTTTGACTCCTCATTCATCTTATCATCTTCAATATCAGCCATACCAAATCCCCCCGAAAAAAAGAAAATCCCAAGCCTTGTAATTGAGTGCAGGACTTGGGGTCTTCAAAATGGTGGTGGGGCTTGGATTCGAACCAAGGAAGGCGATGCCAGCAGATTTACAGTCTGCCCCGGTTGGCCACTTCGGTACCCCACCTCAAATGTGTCCTTATATTATGCCAAAAAAGTTAAATATAGTCAACATATTTATTTTTTTCCATTTTTATAGGGGACAGTCCGTTTTTTCTACTCCCAAAAATACCTCCGATTTTCCCGTTTAGGGACAGTCGCCTTTAAGTCGGCATGCCGTAATTTGGAATGTTTTTCCATTTAGGGACAGTCGCCTTCGAGTCGGCATGCCGAAAATCGGAGCGCTAAGCATAATTCCGAGTGTAAAAATCTATTCTTGGGTGTAAAGTGAGAGGTTATGTGCCTCAATGATTACATAAAATTACATAAAATATCGCTTTTGACGCCTATTTTAGAAGTAGCAGTATACAGTGCCCCAATGCGGGGTGATGCCTCGCAGAGGGGATTATTAAATTTTGAGGGATTTTTGCTTAGGCTTTGAATGTTATTGGCGACTTATGCAGATTTCGTACCGAGCAAAGTCTTAATCCATTCCATTCTTTGCACATTCCGATGCCTCTTGCACCTGTTTTTCGCTTTGGACTGAAGAGGTTTCGGTGTTTTTCAAACTGGTCATCTACAAATTCT
>JAZUMF010000108.1:0-4261 GCA_045603485.1 Kiritimatiellia bacterium
GAATCCTTACGGTGCATAAAGGCATCAAGAATAGCCTCCTTGCTAGGACAGTCACTAATCGTAGTACGGCTCAAAATACGCCTACGCTCCCTGGCTAATTCCCTACGACGGATATTCTCCTTTTCATAGTACTTAGGACGAATAGCCTTATGCTTAATAGTTGAAGCGGACTTTCCAGTAGCCTTTATAAGCAACACAAGAGCGCAATACCTCATTGCAGGAGACGCTCCATTGCAAACGATAAAATGCGATAAAACCAAAGAAGAGATGATATTGCCAAGCTTTGGAGCTCTTGCCATTGGATTCTTCTTACCAGAAAGCTTAAAATACCTTTCTGCGCACATTTTAGTCCATCGATCACAGGCAAGCATATATGCCATATCAAAGCTACAATAACCATTCCTTAACCAAAGAGCAGCCTCGCCATCGGTAGCCTCACACAAATCACCATAGGCCCTCGCGATTTCTTCCTTACGCCTTTGCTGCCGCTTAAAACGCATCTCCTCTTGGCGAAGTTCTTCCCTAGCAAGCTTCCTGACATTCAAATAATACGATTTCTTATCCATAACCAAACCTCACTAAAAACCAATCACAAAGACAAATATACCACACAAAAAAATATAATGCAACAACAAAATGAGATTACGGTGCGGAACAAAATTGAAATCCAAATTCAACATTGAAATTCATCTACTTCGACTACATTGAAATATCATATATATTGTTGCTATAAATGATATTAAGACAATATCGATATTTTGAAGTCTAGAAGTATGATTTCGAAACCAAGATTTGATTGTTCTCAGCAAAATTATGCATTATAAGATTACGGTGCGGAACAATTTTGAAATGAGGATGATATTGATGGGTGTCTATGAGGATGAGTGGAAAATGGATGCTATGCCATGCAAAATGAGATTATGGTGCGGAACAAAGTTGAAGTGGAATAACAAGTGAAAAAGGATCAAGTAGTTAAAAGTTTTAACGCAGAGAGGCAATGGTGCTGAGAGGTAGAGATTTTGTGATAGTAGTATTGGGGACTTGATGGCTATTCGGTGAGGTGGTGGGTATAAAATGAGATTACGGTGCGGAACAAAATCGCAATCTAAATTCAACATTGAAATTCATCTATCTTTACTACATTGAAATATCATATATATCGTTGCGGTAAAGGATATTAAGATAATGTCTATATTTTGAAGTCCCAAAGTATGATTCCGGTGCAATTATTTACTTGTTATTATCCAAATTATACAAAATGAGATTACGGTGCGGAACAAAGTTGAAGTGAGGGTGATATTGATGGGTGTATGGGGAATGAGGGTGAAATGGATACTATGCCATGCAAAATGAGATTACGATGCGGAACAAATTTGAAGTGGAATATCAGGTGAAAAGGAGGAGGTAGTTAAGAGTTTTAACACAGAGGGGCAAAGGCGCAAAGAAGCAGAGATTTTGAGATAGTAGTTTTTGGGACTTAATGGTTATTCGGAGGTTTGATGGTCGCAAAATTATGGTATGTAAAAGTGAGATGACTGGTGATAGAATGAGGTAGAAATTGAGGTGGAGAGTAAAATGAGATTACGGTGCGGAACAAAATCGCAATCTAAATTCAATATTGAAATTCACCTACTTTGACTACATTGAAATATCATATATATCGTTGCGATAAATGCTATTAAAACAATATCGATATTTTGAAGTCCAGAAGTATGATTTCGGAGCAATTATTTACTTGTTGTCATCAAAATTATGCAAAGTGAGATTATGGTGCGGAACAAAATTATGGAATGTAAAAGTGGGATGACTAGTGATGGAGTGAGGTAGAAATTGAGTTGGTGGTCGCAGAATGAGATTACGGTGCGGAACAAATTTGCATTAGTTATAGTTGTGATAGAGGTAGGGTTTTATCAATGGTGGTGGGCTTTATTTTCGAATGCAGCAAATGTGGAAATATTGGCAATATCAATAAGCAATTGGGGGAATTGAAAATTCGCAGCATTATGTTGATGACATTTTTATTTTGACGCGATGAAATCTCCGTGTTTTGCCTCTTTTCGTCAAAATTTAAGCAGTGCGTTTGGATTTGTAATCGTTAAAATGTAACAATACAAAATTTGCAGGATGATATAAATGGCAACTTGACAATACATCTTAGAAATAATAAATTATGGCTCTTCCTTAAAAAGTGTGGGTAGAGTTCTCTTTTTTACTAGATTTGATACAAGTATAACAAAATAATTTGCCACATATCAATAATTTTAGACAGAGCCGTAATGAAACGAAAAGGACTGTCCCCTTTTTTTCGGTACAAAATGAGATTACGGTGCGGAACAAAATGCGAGTGGTAGGTTTAATTTTAACGCAGAGAACACAGAGGCGCAAAGAAAGCAGAGATTTTGTGATACCGACTATTTATTGTGTTAGTATAGTGAGGTTTTATTGTTGTGTCAAGTGTAACAGTCTGGCACTTAAAATGTATAATAACACTGCGTCATTTGCGACATCAAATGATGTCTTGTGTTTTTATATAAAAAATATTAAACCTTCATAAAATGTTGCAATGTAATAATATGTGTACAAAATTTACGGGGGGGGTGATTTCAAAGCAAAAAATTTGACAATCGTTTTTATAAAGGATAAATTATTAACATTAGGTTAAATAAAAGACTTTCTCGGAATGCGTGTTCCAGGTTTTTTTATGTAAACTTGATTTTACGACCTAATTAAAAATTGGTTTTACCCACACCTTTTAAGGAAGAGCCATACAAGGAGACTTTATCTTACTATGAACTCCAATCTTTTTTCGCTATTTTTATGTGCTGTCTTCTCATTTATTTCGTTGGCTGCCGCAGCTGATGTTGAGCGCACGATTTCTATTACCGCTACGAATAAAATTGACGGTTTTACCAAATCGTTAGAGATTTCTCTTGGCGAGACTTCCGTAACTAATACACTATTTGTTGCGTATGATGCCAAAGATAACGGTGATGACATTGGCGCATGGCTCCATGTTGACCCTATTTGTGTAACTACTCCAGAAACTAATCGTGTAGTTTATACTCTGCCAGATGATTGGGGTAGTGAAACAATGGCAATCAGATTTTTCCTTGCAAAGGGTGTTGTGCAGCCTTATGACTATGAGGTTGAGTATTTGAATACTACGGGGTCTCAATATCTCGAATTTCCACCATTGACATTTACTTACCTTACGACGCGACTTATGCAGTCTGTGCCCGTCACAAAGCGTATGTTTATTCTGGGAACAGGTTCCTATTGCTGGTATGATATTAAGGATACCGGCAAATTTATGAGTGGCGCGGTTGTGCCCATTGGTACTCCGTTTACTTTGACAATGACTAATATAAATGATGTGGGGCATGTATATATTGATGGAGTTGATTCATCGGATATTACAGGCACGGCAGCACAAAGGTACGAACTTTTTCATGGTAAAGTCAAATTTTGCGTAGGCGGTAATACAAAAAACTATAATCCAATTACCGGTCGAATTTACAAAACAACTGTTTATGATGGACTAAAGCAAGTCGCTAACGCAATCCCTGTAATGACAAACGGCGTCGCTTGCTTTTATGATACCGTAAGGAGGGTTTACTATAGGCAAAACGGTTATACTCCTGGTGGTAATGTTGTCGGTTTTGTGCGCGACCAGGATGAGCGAACTGTTGTCTCTGCGAGCCAGGTATACAAATCAGAAATTACAATGATTGTCATGTCAAACCTGAAGGAGCCGACAGGAATGAACCCACCTCCCGGGAATTGCATAACGACGGGTGAGTTTACCGCCCCTGCCATCAGTGAGGTTGGCAAATACCGATATACATGTAATGGCTATACTCTTGAGGAATTTTCAGATGGAGAATGGAGACAGGTTGAAACTGCTTCATCGCTTCTCTATAATTGCCCAAATGATGGTGTTCAAAGACGCCTTACATGGAATTGGGAGCTGACGCATTACAAGTTGGATATAGAGTCCTCTCCGTCTGCAAATGGTAATACGGTTCTTGTGCCCGATATTGAGGACCGCTTTTATCCAGTCAATAGCACTCTTACTATGATTCCATCTCCAAATTCAGGTGCTACACATGTAGGATATTACATCCCGCCATCCAGTAGCCAGTGCAACACTCGTTGCGTAGCCCTGTGCTGACGAAGCTTTCTTGCTTGTTGTCGGTATTATAGCAGTTTTGTTTTGGCTTGTAAAGCGGGCTTCAGCCGGAGATTCCGCCTTTCGGCGACA
>JAZUMF010000109.1:0-24579 GCA_045603485.1 Kiritimatiellia bacterium
GCAAAACACAAATATGCCTTCAGCCTCGGTAGAAAAACAGGCGCAAGAGGCATAGGCCTATGTAAAAACTGGGATGGCATAAGGCTCTATTCAGCAAGAGACCTCCAAAAATCCCCAGTTTCATTCCAAGGCTAAGCAAAACTCCCTAACAATCTGCATTACTCGTAACGGAGCCTACCGCCCCGAATGTGGGAGTGTACCTAAATATCTCACCAAATACCATTTTTGAGGATATTGATGTTGCTAAAGTCGCATAAATGTGCCACTTTTACCAGTATCAAATACCAAATTCCAATATTATCAGAGTCGGCAAAGATGTATTAGCTTTGCAGTTTAAGAATAATCGATGTTGCTTTATGAAATGAGATTATAGTTCAGGATAATTCTTAGTATGTAGTTAAACTTTGGGCTCAATATAGAAAGCTTGCTGCAAGATGTCAAGTGTAATAGTCTGTCTCTTAATTTCAGTATTTCAAAAGGTGTGTGTTTTTGGTATTATTATATGTAGCTTTTTTTTAATAGAATGGTTGATTATTCATGGAAGAGATTGAGAGAAACCTTGGCGAACAGCCAATAGCTAAAATTCTTGAGGAACGCGGACTTTCTGCTCACGATTTAGTTGCAGCCTCTGAGGTGCAGATGACGCACAAAATGGTTGCTAGAGCAGTGAAGGGGCGTCGTCTCACTCCGAATACTAAGGAAATTGTTCGAAGGGCCTTGGAGAGGGCAACTGGAGAAGAGTTTCAGTTTGATCAATTGTTTAATTATTAGGTTAAGGTTATGAAGAAGGTTGTTCTGATCGGTTCGTATACTATGCCTGAATCAACTTGTATTCGCCGTGCAGTTGTTGATACAGAGGCAGGTACTATTGATGAGATAGAGGCGGTTCCGAATGTGGGAAATCCGATTTATTTTGCTGTTAATCGTGATAGGACGCGTCTGTATGTTGCAGAGAATGATCCGGCAGCAATAAATCGCAGTGTCGGTGGCACTTTGGCGGTTTACTCTTTGGACGATAATCTCTATCCAACAAAACTTGATAGTCGCACATACGATTTCTCGATTCCTTGCCATATATCTCTTAGTAATAACGAGGATAAGCTAGTTTTCGCTGAGTATTCTGGCGCTCATGCCGGATTTATTTGCCTTAAGAGCGATGGGACTTTTGTGGATGGTCATGGAAGTATTGTCCTTCATGAGGGGCATGGTCCGAATGAGGCGCGTCAGGAGAAAGCTCATTGCCATTGTGCCGTCTCTTCACCTGATGACAAGTATCTTTATATTTGCGATCTTGGTACGGATACTGTCAACTGCTACGATTTAACACAGCAGGTGATGACTTCCATTAAGGATAATGATTTCCATTGCGAGCCAGGTCTTGGCCCTCGTCACATGATTTTTAATAGAGAGGGTACGCGATGCTATGTGGTTTATGAGCTTGAGAGTAAGGTCCAGTCATTTGCTTATGAAAATGGCAAGCTTAAGCCACTTCAAGCTGCTGTATCAATGCTGCCTTCGGATTTTACGGGCGAAACAAAAGCTGCGGCAATCCGTATTTCGCCGTGCGGTAAATGGCTTCTTGCATCAAATCGTGGTCATAACTCAATAGCGGCATTTAAGATTTTGGCAGACGGCTCTCTTGATTTAGTTCCGACGATTTCACCTCTAACGGGGGCATTTCCTCGAGATTTTAATTTTGTCGGAGAAACCGATTGCATAATTCTCGGCCACAAAATGTCGGATAATGTCGGGCTCTATCGATTCTGTGATAAGACTGGCGAGTTGGTTAGACTTGGAGGCACCTTAGAGATGCCAAAGCCTCTCGCCTTTGCACAATAACATAAACCTAGTAAGGACAAGGGTGTAACCAATGATTCATGTTAACGAAAATTATTCAAAGCTTCAGTCGTCATATCTTTTTTCAGAGATAGCAAAGAGAGTTAAGGCTTATGATGCAACTAAGCCTCCTCGTAATATAATTCGCCTGGGTATAGGCGATGTGACTGAACCATTGCCTAAGGTCTGTATCGAGGCAATGATGAAGGCTGTTCAAGAGATGGGTGAGCGTGCTTCATTTCGCGGATATGGTCCTGAGCAGGGATATGATTTTTTACGCGAGGCCATAGCTCAAAATGATTTTAAGGCTCGCGGTGCGGATATTGAGGCAGACGAGATTTTTGTCAGTGACGGCGCAAAGTGCGACACTGCAAATATTCAGGAGTTGTTTGGTAATGACCTTACAATTGCAGTTCCAGATCCTGTATATCCGGTATATGTTGACACAAATGTGATGGCGGGTCGTACAGGTGCATCGGTTGATGGTCGTTATGACGGACTTGTTTATCTTGATTCTACACCAGAAAACGGATTTGTTCCTGCGCCTCCTACATCAGGCACTCCTTTGGATCTGATTTATCTTTGTTTCCCAAACAATCCAACGGGTGCAACAGCAACTAAAGCCCAGCTTGCCGCATGGGTGGAATATGCCAAAGCCAATAAAGCTCTGATTCTCTTTGATGCAGCATATGAGGCCTTTATCCGTGATCCAGAGATTCCTCATTCAATTTATGAGATTCCAGGTGCTCGCGAGGTTGCAATAGAGTTTAGAAGTTTCTCGAAGACGGCTGGCTTTACCGGAACTCGATGTGCTTACACTGTTGTGCCTAAAACCTGCGTAGCTTATACGAAGTGCGGCGATGCCGTTCCTCTTCATCCTATGTGGAACAGACGCCACACCACAAAGTTCAATGGCGTGTCATATCCTGTTCAGCGAGCGGCCGAGGCGGTTTATACTGCAGACGGCAAGGCTCAAACGAAGGCTTTAATAGATCAATATCTTGAGAATGCCAAGGTTATCCGCAAGACGATGACGGCTCTTGGTAATGAGTGCACAGGCGGAGAGAACAGTCCTTATGTTTGGGTTCGCATAGGTGGCTCATCATGGGATTATTTCGATCACCTTCTTAAGAACTATCAGATTGTCACAACTCCCGGTGCAGGCTTTGGCCGTTGCGGTGAGGGCTTTATCCGCATCAGTGCATTTAATGCGCCGGAAATTGTCGTGGAAGCAATGAGTCGTATTGCAGACTAGTTTTTTATTATTTTGATTAGACTTGACAATATGTGCAGAATATGAGAAACTTCATATTGACTTGTTATACTATACTCGTACTGTATAGTATTCACAAGTGATAAAGTTTTTCTAGACACAATGAATAAGTTTTTCGGTGAAAAATTGAGGTTCGGTAACCTAAGGCGCATGGCTTTAGCATGCGCCGTGGCCTTGTTTTCTCTATCGCTTTTGGGCAAAACTGAGTTTTCAATAGGTCTTAATGATTACTTTGAAACAGTTTCTGCTCCTGCTGCTTCCGGTGCCGACGGTAATCCTGCCCGTGTTGTCGTAACCGACAACCTCATTTTTGTTCTTGAGCAGTATACTCATCGTATCGCTGTATATGACAGGACTAATCCCGGTGTCCTCATTCACTATTACGGTGCGGTAAAAATGAGGACTGGCGAAGGTGTTGTTTATACAAATTCAACAGCCACCTTTAGCTCTGGAGATGGTGGCTTCAATAAGCCGTTTGGTCTTGCCCTTTCTCCAATTGAGTCAAAGTTGGCTGTTGCGGATGAAGGCAATAATCGCGTACAGCTTTTCTCGTTTGATTCTGCAACAGGCTCTATAACATTTGAAAAGTCGGCAACGGGCTTTTCAAAGCCCAAGGCGATTTCTTTCTCCGACGATGGAACAAAGATTTTTGTTGCCGATTCGGGAGCGTCGCGTATTGTTTCGCTTTCAAGCACCACATTGGCGGAGGAGGCTTCGCTTGCACTTACTGACGGCGAGATGGTTAAGGGGTTATGCTATGACAATGACGGTGAGGATGGTGTCTGGATAGCCGACTCTCAAAACAATCAAGTCGCATATTACCACCTTTCATCTTCAGCGCCCGTTGTTACATACCGTGGAGAGTTGGAAGATCCGCGTGATGTCCAGATAATCAACTTTGGCGGCTATAAATATTTAAGTGTTGTCGATTCCCAAAATTCATGCGTCCGTCTTCTTAAAATTAAATCTCTTGGCGGTAAAAATTCCGCATTGGCGTCAATAGTTGATATAGGTTCTCCGGCAGATTCCTCACTTGAGCCGTATGAGCAACTTTGGTATCCAAATGGAGTTTTTCCGGTTCCCGGCACCTCCACCGTTTATGTTGCGGACTACGGTCACAATATGGTCAAGTGGTATGACCTGTCTATTGACCCTGCCGATGCTGCGCCGGCATTTGTTTCTGCCACGGCAGTTCCATCTGAGGTAACATTTGGAGAATCCGTTGCGATTACGGCAACTTTTGACGAAGACCTTGGAGGTGCCGCAAATGTCGAGTTGTTTGACACCACGGCTCAACCATTTACAAATCTTGCCATGTCAATTGCATACAACACGGCAACGGTTACATACGATGTCTCAACAACTGTAACAGGTGTTATCGACAGCGTCTTTACATTTACAGGTGGATTGCCTCAAAAAGAGGTTGATGGCCTCTTTGAAATTGTTCCTCCTGCAAAGCTTGTTTCTGCCACCGCCTCCCAAACGGAGGTTGTTATCGGTTCTTCCGTGACGATAACGGCAATCTTTGATAGAGAATTAAAGGGCGACGCAACGATAGATTTCGTCTGTTCATCGACAAATCTTCCCGGCGGTGAAATGACCGTTTCAGGCAATAGCGCAACATATGTCTTTACTGCCGCAGATACAAATCTTCTCGGAGCTGTCGATGCGAAGATTACTTACACCAATGGCGGAGATTCACCGACGCTCTTTGCGGGTCTCTTCTCTATAGTAGACAAGCCCGTAGAAGAGTATGTTGAGACAGGTTGGGCCATTTCCGCAATTAAGGTAGGCTCTTCCTCGGTAACTTTAGAGTGGGCTATGCCGACAGCGGCAATGCCATCTGACGGGGCGGCGTTGCAATTTCAGGTAGAGCATAGAGCAAGTTTAACAACGGGCGATTGGTCCCCGATTGGTAGTCCTGTTGAGCTTGCTCAAAATGCTGCCGGCGGTAGTACCACATTTGATTTGACGGCTCAGCCGATATCAAACGGAGCAATGGGATTTTTCCGCCTTATTTGGAAAAATAAGGTAAAATGATTTGAAGAGGAATTGAATAGATTATGGGATGCTGTTGCGGATGTAATAAAGACAACAAGAACAGGAAGGGGGCGCTTTTTGCGTACCTCGGAGTTTTCGTTTTAATAGCTATTGTCGTTGTTATCGGCTCATGCAAGAAGGGCGGCAAGGCTACCGATAAGGAGGTTGAGGCTCCAAAGTCAGCAGCTGAACGCACACAGTTGAAGCTTGAAGAGCGTATGAGCGATTTTGATTACACCAATACTCTTCATAAGATGTATCTGCGTCAGACAGAGCTTGCAAATGAGCGTGCTGTCGCTGTCCGTGCCTTCAATTCATGGTACAACGGGTGGGTTAGCACAAATGCTGCCGCAAAGGCATTGTTCATAAAGATTGCACAGGCTGCCAAAGACCCAGCATCAAGCACAAATGGAGTCCTTTTGAAACTTCGTGCTGAAATGGATTCTTTAGTCGCTAAAGATGCTGTAGGTACAACACTTAAAGCCAAGATTGCAGATGCTGACGGTGCAATAGCCCAGCATCAAGGCGAGGTTCAGGCATTTATTGGCAATAAACTGCACAAGCAGGCTCAAGAAGCAAAAAATCCTGATTTTGCTCGTAAGCGCGAAGAGGCGATTAAAAAGGCAATGGCAGCTCAGGCTGCAAAGAATGGTGGCAAAATGCCAAAAAAACCTCAGGTTCGCAAAGAAGGTTGGTGGACAAATTCGGCTCCATATAAGGCAGCCGCTGCACAGGCAGCAACGAATAATTCACCAAAGGTAGAGACTAAAGGAGCCAAGTAACATTTTAATGACAATCGTCATTCAAAAGAATTTGCAGGAGTGATAAGTAATGAATAGCTACACAAACACAATTAAAAACGGCATTCGCCGCATTCTTTCTGGCATTACACTCGCATCAGCCTTTATGTTGACTGCGTGGACTGCTCAGGCGCAGGTTACTGTTACCGAGGTAGCAGTTGACGGCGGTGAAGAACAGAACTTTAACAGCGGAACTATTCGAATTAGGGTATACCTCGATTCTGAAATTACAGCAGATACTCAGGGTTCTCCATATATCCTTCTCAGCAACATCAAGAACTTTGCCGGTGGGGCAACTGAGTTTAGGGCTGTTTATGCCGGAGATGGCCGTGCTCAAGGTGATGCTGACTGCCTATTCTTCCAGTATGCTATTCAGGCAGGTGACTACTCTACCGGTATTGAGCTTAGCGGCACAATCGTTATGCCAAGCGGTGCATCAATCACAACAGAAAATGGTACTGTAACTAGTGGCATCGCTCTTCCAGTCGGTGAAGAGGATTCGGGTTCTCTTACAGACAATGGCTATAAAATTAAGATCAATACCTTCTACTTTGAAGGCTTTGTTTCCACCATCACAGTTCCTGAATCTCGTTGCAAAGTTGGCAAATCATTCTCATATACAATCTATGGCGGAGGTAATCTCTCCGGTAATGTGGCCTTCCTCGTTTCTGCAATTTGCGATGAAGACGCAGAGGTTCAGGTTTCTGACCAGACAGGCTCCCAAAAGACTCTCTCTACTGATAGCGGTGATGTCTTTAACGCCACGATGAGCGAATCGGGAACAATGACAATCACCGTCACACCGCAAAGTGAGGCAAGTGATGTCACAATCCGCATCCGTCCCGCGTCTGCATCCGGTGACTCATCTGCCGACCTGACTTTAGTGATGGAGGAGGTCACGGTAAATTCACCGACCATTACTCGCATCTTTGCATTGTCGGGTGACGCAACATACGCGAATGTCGGTGACACGATTACTGTCGGTGTCGAATTTTCGGAGCGTATTACCGGCATATCCGGTACGCCGATTCTCTATCTCAATGTTCAGAACCAAAACAACAATCAGGTTTATGCCGCCAATAACACCTTTGCAAATTATGCAAAGAGCGATGAAGCCAACTATCCTCATTCAGGCAAGATTATGTATTTCACCTATACCGTCAAGGCTGGTGATTACATTGCCGATCTTGATGCGACCCGTCTGGCCCTCAATGGTGCGACAATCACCTGCTCAAGCGGGCGTGCCGATGGTACAACGCTTGCATCACTTCCAAAGGGGGCCGCTACTGGCTCTCTCGCATCCGAAAACAATGTCGCGATTCGTACGGTCGTCTTTGCAGATACACAGCTTCCATCCCGTACAGAGACAATCGTAGAGGATGTCGCTCAAAGCTTTATTATAACACGCGGTGCCGCTGTTAATGCAGATCAGACCTTCTCCGTCACTGCAACTCCCGCAAATGGTGACAAGGTTTCATTCAACAGTTCATTTACAATTCCTGCTGGCTCGGCAAGTGCAGAGTTTGTTGTTACGGCAATTGAGGCTACAGAAGGTACAACCCAAAAGATTAACCTTCACCCGGTAGGATACACCGTCGGTGATACAGGGGGCGATATCACTCTGGAGTTTACAATTACACCAAGCCCCAACCGCCCGGCGGTCAAGCTTTCAGGTGTTGGAACCTTGAACGAAGGCGACGCTCCTCAATATATCAATGTCGCGCTCTCCAAAGCTCCCAAAGAGAATATCACGGTAACCATAACATCTTCAAATCCAAACAGCTTACCTATCGTTGATTGCGATCTCTCCGTCGGTACAATGCAGGGTAATACAGCAGTCATGACCTTCCCTGCTGGTCTCGTAGGACCCTATACCATCACGGTCGATCCTCGCGATGGTTTAGACGCTGCCAACAACTCGATCACACTCCATGCAGTTGCCGACAAGACATACGCTGAATACAATCATATCGTCCGCGTTCTCAATGTCGATCCGACCTTCAGTGAAACAATGGTGGGAGAAGAAGGTTGGGTTCTTACCCCGCGTTCCGCCCGTTCACCTGGAACAATTTCTTGGAGTGCTAAGGATGTTTCTACCGTTGACTTGACGAATCCTCTTAAGGCTGAGGTTGACTTTGGTGACGGTACTCCTCCCGTAACTGTAAATTGCACAGTTGGTGGTTCCGGCTCAGTAATGCACACCTATATGCAGGCCAACCTTGCAGGGTATAGTGTTCGCGTGACCGTCACTGATAAGGATGGCGGTATGGCGACAATAGAAGGAAATGTTGTCGTCACGGCTCCTACGACCGCACTTATACAAGAGCATAAGCGTGGTGGTAATAGATATAACGGTCTTGAAGGCTTAGGTGCCGGTAGCATTATTGACGATCAGGGAACCGAGCGAGAAGCTCTCCACGGCGACTACGACTGGCGTATGTATTACAATGCCGGTTGCGGTGCTGTTATTTTCCTTGCAAAGCCTGCTCAATTCGAAGAAAAAGGGCTTACCTATGACAGCTTTGTCCACAAGTGGATTGGTGAAAACTTTGTTTCTGAAAATGTTCTTGACCCAACACTTCACTTGGGCTCCGCAATGGTCAATGTCGATGAGGATACTACAGCCTTTACGGTGGGAGCGGTATTCTCTCGTGAGCATTATCCCGAAGATAACTATGCTGATATCGACTTTGACGAGCTCCCGGACGATTGGGAAGCTGCAATCGCATGGGGTAATGATTCCGAGACCTACCCATTTGAAGCAGATGCATACCCCTATGGCCGCATGAGCAATGTTGATAATGACTACCTCCCGGCTCTCGTTGCCGGAATTGATGTTGAAACGGGCGATTTCCAATATCGCGACAAGGATGGTAATCTTACGACAGATATTACACTCTCTGCCTCTTTCAATTTCCTGCCAAACGGAATTACCTTCGGCAATGTCTATGAAGTCCGCGGTACACACCATGGCTTAAATGCCGTAGGCTCCGATGCAGACGCCATCGTTGATGAACCGCACATGGGATCATACGATGATGCCAATACATTTACAGATTCAGATACCCGTAAATTCTTCGGTACCGATCCGATTTCGTCGGATACCGACGGCGACAAGCTCTCTGACGGTTGGGAATATTTCTTCTGGCGTTATGCAAAGTTTGGCGGAGTCGGCGAAGCCTACAATCCAACTACAGTAATCACCGGAGATGAGATTGAAAGTGCCGTAATTGAAGCCGCTTTCAATCCCTGCGTTCCGGGAGCTCCCGCGGCCGACCTTGACGGTGACGGACTCTCCAACTTCGAAGAAATGCTCCTTGGTACCAATCCGATTGACTGGGATACCGATGACGATACCATGAATGATGGCTGGGAAGTTATGTGGGGATTGGACCCATTCTCTGCTGAAGATGCCACAGCCAACCCAGACGGCGATTATATGGCAGATGACGGGCAGGGCAATATCCATGCAGATGTCTATGTTTCATACGGCTTTGATCCACGCACAGCATGGAATGGCATTTATAAAGAGCGTAACCGTCAAGTTTCTGGACATGCCGCTTTCAGCACATCTCCAAATACCCGTGCCTATTCAAACCTCGACGAATATTCTCTTGCGGTTTGGTGCATTGAAAAGGAAATTACCACTGAAGTTGAGCCGATGTCTACTGAGTTTATGACACAGCCGGTACCTTATGGTGTGCGCACCTATCGCATTGGCAAGTCTGTAACTTATACAGAATCCAACGGTGCCGCTGTAGACAGCGACGGCTCATATTCCGTCCCCAAGAGCGGAAGCGTCAGTGGCGAAACATCTTATTATGTCGTTACCTCAACGGAAATTACAACACACGGTTCTGATACAGATAACGATGGCATGCCTGACGGCTGGGAGCTTTATATGTCAGCAATGCCTGAATACGATATCTTTACAGGTGAGTGGGCATATACTTACGCCATGGTTGTGTGGCCAACATCGGCAAAGGATGTCTGTGAGCCGACTATTGACGCTGATTTTGATGAACTCACTTCTCTTCAAGAGTGCCATTCGACAGAGCTTTGTGAGTATTACTCATCTATCAATACCAACTTCGCTGCCAATGTCAACGGCAATTGGTACAACAAGTGGTGGCCGACAGATATCTGGAATACCGATACAGACGGTGACCGCCTTTCTGACGGGCAGGAAGGTGATGAAACCTTCCGCTATCAGGCAGAAATGTCACTTGAGGATCTTTACGCTAAGTTTGGCGCAAACACAATGCTTCGCGGTCATGTTCCTGGTGCAGGCTTGAATCCTTGTGCAGTTGATACCGATATGGACTATATTCCAGATGTTTGGGAATATCAATTTGCTGGTGTCTATCGCGATACCAAGTGGGAAGGCGGCTTCTGCAATGAGCCTGGCACTCTCGCTGGTGGAGGTATGGACGGAACCTATTTCGACTCACGCAGCGGCATTGATGAGTTTATTGGTCGCGCGAAGGCTGTCACAAATGAGGTAATTCCATCGGTAAATCGTAATTTTGATTTTGATGGCGATGGTCTTGAGAACTATCAGGAATATTTCATCGGCGCTCTTCACCACTTGCAGTATGACAAGTGGGAGGCTGGCAAGGGTTATGGCAAATATAATCCAATGGATATCTTTGCTCTCGGTGAATTTGCACAAACCAAGGAGCTTGGCTACTATAATGTAAAGGATGCATGGGTTCCGCTTCGCGATGTATCTTTAACTTGGGACTGGTCTGCATACGCAGATGACTGGCAGAATGCAGGCCTTGCCGGTCCAGAGTTGAATATGGGAGGGCTTCCCGCATTCCCGTTCCATTACATCAGAGCTGAAAAGCGTCCATTTAATCCATTTGCTCCATATCTTTATCCTGATGTCTCATCAGCAAGTACAGACCCCCGCATGGCTGATACCGATGCCGACAATATGGATGACTACTATGAGATGTTCCATGGCCTCAACCCGATTCTCGGTGAAGCGGTTGATATGGTAAATCTTGTAGATGATGAATTGCAGCTTCCTGGACTTGCGGTTCATACAAATTATGATTTCCGTCTTCGTCCGTGGCTTGCCGGTGTACCGAATGCCGACCCTGATCAAGATGGTCTCCCCAACTGGGAAGAGGCCCTTTCTCCAAATCAGCCTGCCCCTGCCAACTATAATACCGATCCATCTCCACTATGGTTTACAGACATCTCTAATCCCAAGAGCTTTGTCAACCTCTACTATAAGTGGGGTTCTGTACTCAACTATTGGAGTCCTGAAATAAATGGCCATCCCCAGTATGATATTCATCCCGCAACGGCGCTTATGGACGATATGTGGGGTGGTGGAGAATTCATAATTGCGACCAACAAGCCGTCATATATCTACTCATTCGAAGTCAATGAAGGCTTTGATACCGATAATGACAATATTTCAGACCGTGCAGAACTGACCGGAATCACAAATCGCGTTACCGACCCTCAAAACGGTGACCGTCCGGCTCTCCGCAAGGCTGCGTACCTTGATGGCAAGTCGGCATTCCGTACTCGTGCCCTCTGCGCCTTCGGTCCGCAATCATTGCGCAGTTGGACACTTGAAGTTTGGGTTCGTCCAGAAGAGCCGGCGACAGGCACTCGCCAGATTATTCTGGAGAGACCAGTCCAGTGGATTGGTGCTGATTCAACTCCTGTAGCAGAGCATATTCGCCGTACTTTCCGCTTAGGTCTTGACGAATACGGCAAGCCCTTCGTCGAGTTCAACAATGGAGCCCAAGACTTCATAACAGAGGCTGCATTTGCCGGAGAAGGCGCAGCTCTCAAGGCGGGTGAATGGTATCACCTAGCTGCTACAATGGACGGCTACGCCAAGAAGCTCAAGCTTTATGTAAATGGTGAGCTTGTTGCAACCAAGTCAACAAGTGTAATCCCGTATACAGGCTTTACATTTAGTGCAATCAACGGAGTTGTCGACCAATCGGGTTCGTCAAAACTGTTAAGTCCCCGATGGGCACCGATTGTTGTCGGTGCCGCTGAAGGCAATGCTCTTGGTCGCATTGGCAATGAGCCGTTCTATACCGCTGACGGCGGTGTCGTTACAAAGGGTCTTGAAATCCCCGGTGGACAGCCAAAGCTCTCGAACTTCTTCAAGGGCCATATTGACGATATCCGCATTTGGACGGGTGCCCGTCCCGGCGGAGAAGACTTAACCGATTTGCGCACAGCAAAGTGGGGTTGGTCCACAATCAAGTCAGATTACGAGAACTTGAAGCGTTATGGCTTAACCGAAGCGCTTGAGGCCCGTAATGATATGGTCAAGTTCTTTGGTAGAGTGCTTAACGAGCGCAAGCTTGTCGCTGAAGATAATCTGTCTCTTAACGCATCTACGACCAATGCCGTTCCGGATGTAAATTCAACAAACGATACGGGCGTCACAACCTGGACGCTTTTGGCAGAAGGTATGACCTTTGAGGAGTATTACGACCTCGCTCAAGAGTATGTAGAACTTACGGGTGGTGAAGATAATAATGTCCGTATTCCTCCGTTGCTTCTTTGCAGCTATACATTTGATAATCTTCCCGATCCAAATGTAGAGCCAGTTCTTCCTGCAAAGTATGAGGCGATTAACGGGCGTCCAGAAAACTATACCGGAATCCAGTGGCTTGCAACTGCAGAAGATAAGACAACTGTCTATATATCTGAAGAGCAGCCAACTTATATCTTCTCTCAACTTGTCGAGAACCATGTCGCCTCCTTGCCACTTGGTCGACTCTCTGGTGTTGGCAAGGATGAAGAGTATGCCAATATCCGTCCCGATTCTTACCTTGGATTGTATAGATTCCGTCCTGATCGCTCCGCCAACTCCAAATATTGGACTCGCGATACAAAGGGTGGAGTTGCTTTGGAAGATATTTTAGGCATGCCAGAATTCGAGAACAACTTCCCGAACACCTCCAACCCATACCGTACACGCTATGAAACCGCAAATCATTTCGAAAATGAGGCTCATCCACAGCTCACAACCGCTGTCTTCTTTGACCCAATGCACGCGATGCTCTTTAATGACCTCGTGCCATTGAACAATGCCTGCGCTGATATGTCAATTCAGCTTTGGGATGACCCCATGGGTAATGGCATCGGTGCCGTCCTTGATTCTGATGGCGACGGCTTGCCTGATTGGTGGGAGCTTACCTATGGCCTAGACCCATATAATTCAGATACGAATGGTAATGGTATTCTTGATGCCTACGATGACTTTGACGGCGATGGTATCAATAATTACTATGAAATGTTGGCGGGAATTAATCCATTTGATGGAACGACATTTGGAGAAGATAGGGATGAATTCGCTGATGCCGATGAAGACGGTCTTGTTGTTAAGCAAGAACAAAGTCTTGGAACACATCCGCTTTGGGCAGATAGTGATGATGACGGCATTAGTGATGGGGATGAAGTTAACTTTGGAGCTGACCCACTTGATGCTTCTGTTCCATATGTCGCACGTGCTATTTACACAGATGGTGCTTTAGATAGTTATGTTACAGCAACATCTGGAAGATATTGTGTTGGCGATGAGTTTGCTAAGTCGTTTGAGTTATCAACTCAAATTTATCCATTGGCATACCCTGCAGAAGGCGCTACCATTGTATCTCGCCAAGGTACCATCGGTAATTATAATTACTTTATAACACTTGATGGTAACGGTATTGTTTCAGCTGGCTTTACGAAGTCTGATGACGGAACAATTTTCACAATTTCTGCGCCAACATTCCGCTCAGTTCCATTAAATGCATGGACGCGAGTTGACTTTAAGCTTGATTGTGGAGACAATGAAAGTGCAACACAATCTGCATCTCTTTGGTTGGATGGCGAACAGATTGCTTTTGTTGATGTGGCTTCATTGCCAGTTGTCGGTAATCGAAGGATTCCAAATCCAGTCATTATTGGTTCCGGCTTTGCAGGATTTATCCGTAATGTTAAACTTACATCCCGTAATGGCGATGCGATTTACATGGATTTCCGTATGAATGACGGAACTTCATATAATATTAGTGAGGATATTGGAGCCTTTGGAACTGCCATTGAAGATAGGTTCGGTCAAGTTGATGACTTTGCTGCTTTAATGGATATCGATAGGGCCGATACTAATGCCTTTAAGTATGCGATAATCCAGAGAAGGATTTCGGAGGCAACAACTGGTAAATTTGTTGGCAATGTAGCATTTGTTGAACTTGATGAAAATCTAGAGCCAAAGATTGATGACCTAGATACCGATGGTGATGGTTTGTCTGATGTGTGGGAGATGGCAAATGGTCTCAATCCATTTAATGCCGATACCGATGGTGATGGCATTCTTGATGGCGATGAGGACAATGACCTTGATGGTCTCTCCAACTACTATGAGTACCTCGCAGGTACAAATCCAAACAATGCCAAGACGGACGGAACAACCTTTGATGGTAATCTCGATAGTGATGGCGATGGCCTCTCCAATGGTCTTGAAGAGCTCTATGGTACACATCCTGCAGTAGCAGATAGCGATGATGATGGTATTCTCGATGGTGATGAGGTCTTTGCTGAGCTCTTCACACTCCCATCATCATCGCTCTCACCTGCTCGTCAGGGAGTTCTCGAGCTTGATGGTACAGGCTTTGCCACAATAACAAATGAGTTTGAAGCAACAGCACTTCGCTTGTACAGCTCTTGGACAGTTGAGGGCTGGGTCAAGCTTGACGATGCCGCATCAACAGGCGTAATTGTCCGCCGTGGCACAGCAGACGGTGCGATTAACTATGAGTTGTCACTTGATGGTGGTGTTCCTCAGGCTCGCATCCAGGGCATCTATGAGGGCGTGGCTGATTCTGCTCTTGAGGTAGTTGCCGTTGCAGATACTGCTTTGGTTGCCGACGAATGGACTCACCTTGCAGCAGTCTGGAATAGCGAGACACGCAATCTTGCTCTCTATGTCAACGGCGTTCTTGCCTCAGAGGTAGAGTCTCGCGATATTGACCTCGGAATCTTCTCGGCCTCTGGTGCATTACCTCTCGTTATTGGTGAGGGCATCATTGGTGCGGTTGATGAGATTCGCATTTGGGATATCGCTCGTTCAGGTATGGCACTTGGCGAGACAGCATACAAGACCTTTGAGTATGCATCAACTCAGCCCTTGGTTGAGTTCCGCTTTGATGACTTCGGTGAAACAGCAGAGAACTTCGGTTCAGCACCAATCTACGCTGCAGAGCTTGACGGTGCAACGATGGCTGAAGATGAAACAAGCCCAATCGCGGCAGATGAATTTGTTGATTCAGATGCTGATGGTATTGCTGATTTCTGGGAGTTAGCACTCTTTGGTGATACAATGAGCTGCGTACCTGCAGATGATCTGGATGGTGATGGTCTCTCCAACCTCTATGAGTTCCTGGCTCAGACACATCCATTTACCAAGTACACTGGCGACGCCAACTATGGTATTGGTGCTACAGAGTCAACCTCAGATGCAGTCCGTGACCCAGATGGTGATGGTCTTGCGAATATAGATGAGCAGCGCATTGGAACCAACCCAATGCTTGCAGATACCGATGATGATGGTCTTAACGATTATACCGAAATCAATGGCGTTACCATTGATGGTGTCAAGGTTGGTGTCTCTGATCCAATCAACGCACTAAGCCCCGCCCGTCCTGGCGCAATGTCATTTGACGGAACTGGTCGTATAGTCGAGGCGGCTCGTGATGGTAAGTCGCTCTCCACATGGACGCTCTCTGCATGGATTCGCCCAGCGGATGGCAACACTACTGGAGCAATTGTTTCACGCTCGTTTGCTGATGGTTCTCTCAACTATGAGCTCGGTGTTGAGACAGTTGCTGGTGCACTTGTTCCATATGCCCGCTATACAACCTCACTTACAAATGATGTTCCAGTCGAAATCAAGGCAGGCCTTGGCATTGTGTCTACAACAATTCGCGATGGCAATGCCGACTGGATGGCTCTTGATTCAGACAAGTGGGTCCATCTCGCAGCAACCTATACAGGCTTTAACGAGATGCATGCCGTTACAAATGGTCTCTTAAAGGTCTATGTTGACGGTACTGCAGTTGCATGGCGTCAGGATGCACTCACCGCCCCTGCAATGGGAGCGGGCGAAGGGACACCACTAGCTGGAGAGCAGATTATCGGTGAAGGCTTCATAGGTCTTGTTGATGATGTTCGCATTTCAGACTATGCTGCTACTGACGATCAGGTTATCTCTTTTATGGGCGGGCAGCAAATTGTCAGTATCCCACAGTCTGGTGGTACAAATGAGATTGCTTATCTAAGCTCTGCTGCTATCACTAAGGTTGCGGGTGAATATATCGTCCGCTTCCGTGATGGCATAACAAGAGCTGCATCTGCATCTGCTGTTACTGCTCATGGTGGTATCGTTAAGCGTAGCTACAACATAATTAATGCCGCTCATGTAGTTGTCCCAGTTGGTGTTGATGCTACAGCCTTTGCAACAGCTCTTGCAGCAGATCCTATGGTTGCTTATGTTGAGCCAAACCGCAAGAGAAGTTCTTATCTCGCTCCAAACGATGCTGATTATAGTAAGCTTTGGGGTCTCAAGAATGACGGACAAACAGGCGGCACCGCCGGCTGTGATATCAATGCTGAATCTGCTTGGAATTACCTGACTGGCGATAGGAAGGTCGTTGTAGCCGTCATTGATACTGGCATCGATTATAATCACTCAGACCTTGTTAATAATATGTGGATTAACGAAGGTGAAATTCCAGGTGATGGTATTGATAATGATGGCAATGGTCTAATTGATGATATCCATGGCTGGAACTTCATGGCGGGTGTTACCAATGGTATTCCATTGGATGACGAAGGCCATGGCACGCATTGTGCCGGCACAATCGCTGGTGTTGGCAATAACGGCCGCGGTGTTGCAGGTGTCAACTGGAAGGCAAGCCTTATGGCGCTCAAGTTCCTCGGTGCAAATGGAGAAGGCTTTGATTCCGATGCCATTGCTTGTATCGAGTATGCAGTCCAGATGGGCGCTGATGTTATCAGTGCAAGCTGGGGTGGAACTGGTTACAGCCAAGCCCTTTACGATGTTATCAAGCTTTGCGATGAGGCAGGCATTGCCTTTATTGCTGCCGCAGGCAATGATGGTGTAGATAACGATGTCCAGCCGCACTATCCTGCATCCTACGACCTTGAGAATATTATCTCAGTAGCTGCAACAGATCACAACGATGACCTTGCTTGGTTCAGTAATTATGGTGCAGAGTCTGTTGATATTGCCGCACCTGGTGTTGAAATCTACTCAACATTGCTTGATGGTACATATGGTTCACTCGATGGTACCTCAATGGCAACACCACATGTTGCTGGTGCAGTAGCTCTTATGCTCGCAGCAGATCCGACTCTCACACCTGCCAAGATTAAGGAGCTTGTAATCGATTACGCAGATCCCGTTGTCGCTCTTGATGGTAAGTGTGTCTCGGGTGGTCGCCTTAATATCGGTACTATTATTCCTATAATCTTCAATCCTGGAACAGGTTCTACCGAGAGCGGAGAGGAGCTCGTCTCTTGGTATCGTTTTGATGACCATGGTAAAATGGCTCAAAATGTCGCCGCCAATTCAAGTGCTAAGCTTGAGGGTGGTGTGGCATTTATCCAAAACGATGGCGATGACACGCTTGAGCTTATCCGCCTCTTCGGTGATAGCGATAGCGATAGCCTCCCAGATTGGTGGGAGGAACTCGTCGGATTTGATCCATTTGATGCTGTCTCCAATGGTGGTAGAAATGGTGACCCAGATGGTGACGGACTCAGCAACTTCTATGAGTATCGTGCATCACTTGCTTGCTTCATGAATGGAGAGCGTGGTCTTAATCCATTTAATACTGATACCGATAATGACGGAGTCTTTGATAATGATGAAGATTCAGATAATGACGGCATCACCAATATTGAGGAGCAGGATAAGTATCTCTCCGACCCAGCTTCGGCTGATAGTGATGATGACGGCGTCATTGATGGAGAAGAGCTTACTGTTGGATATGCTCCAACAGATTCTGCTCAGCCTTACATCGTTCAGGCACTAACCTTCTCAGGGGCTACCGATGAATCTAATACTGTCGTTGTCAAGGATAAGATAAATGGCAGATTCACAGGTCGCTTCGCTGCGCCCGAATGGACGATCGAAGGTTGGTTCAATGTTGATACCGCTTCTATGAGCGGCGAATATGCCCTAATCTCGCGCAAGCTCCACGCAACTGATGGAGTCAATTATGAGCTTGGTATTGCCAATGGCAAACCATATGCTCGTTATACTGACCATCAGGGCAACGAGGTTCGTGTCGATGCCGGAGAGGCTATTACAGCAGGCACTTGGACTCATATTGCTGCATGCCTTGAGGCAACAGAAAGCTCCATGGATAATGTCTTGACACTCTTTGTCGACGGTAGTGCTGTTGCCGCCAAGGATGTAGCGATTATCCCAACGGCAGATACAGGCGACCTTGTTTTTGGTTCTGCTGGCTTCAAGGGTCAAATGTTCAATCTCCGTATTTGGAAGATTGCGCAAAGCGATGTTTCAATTAACGCAATGATGCGTAGTGAACTACTTGGTGGTAAGCTTGCAGGAATGTCAGGTGTGCTCACTGTTACAGGTAATGGTTTCCTTAAGGAATCTGCTACAACACTTAAGGCCGACGGTATGCCGATTGATGTTCTTACAGACAGTTGGACGCTAGAATGTTGGGTCAAGACCACTGCGGCTTCTGGCATCATTATGGCACGTCGTAATTCAGCCAATTCAACAGTCGGTGATTTCAACTATGCAATTGAAATTGCAGAAACCGGAGCTGTTCGCGGTCGTTTCTCAATTTGGTTTACCTATATTGACGAGCGCGACGAGGATGGTAACCCCATGAGGTATGTAACTGCATATAATGATACAGTTAATAACCTATTAGGTGAAATCCGCATAAATGATGGTAAGTGGCACCATATTGCTTATGTACGTAGTGATACACAATGTAAGCTCTATGTTGATGGAATTCTTGATGCTTCTCAAGCACCTCTTTATGTCCCAGGTGGTTATGAGATTATTGATGCTGATGTTCGTGCTGTCCCAGGTCCTGTAGTTATAGGTGAGAAGCTCGTTGGTTCAATTGAGGAAACTCGCATTTGGAATCGTGACCTCTCAACTGCTGAGATTAAGGAGTACTCACATGTCAACCTTACTGGTTCTGAGCAAGGTCTAATCTCTTACTTCAACTTCGACTTCGAGGATTCAGATACGAGTATAGTTGCTGAACATGCAATAGTTCGTAACATAAACGAAGAGTGTGGTATCTTTATTCGCACAACGATAGAGGATGCGTTTATTGATAGTGTAACGGCAGGACCTTCCAACTTTAGGAATGAGCCAATTCGTGCTGTACAGAATATCACACTTGCTGGTGCATTCTTTGCACGCGATGGTGGTATTTCAGTTGAGGATTTGACTCAGCCGATGTCCTACGGCGATTTCCTTGGTATCAAGTATACTGGTATCCTTGGTGCAGGTGTCACATTTGCACCTCAGGCACCTGAGTCTTGGGTCGCTAAGGTTGATTCCGATGGCGATAGTATGACTGATGCTTGGGAGATTCAGTACGGCTTAGACCCGTATTTGGTAGATCAGGATGGCAATGGCGTTACTGATAACTTTGACGATTTCGATGGAGATGGTCTTAG
This sequence comes from Kiritimatiellia bacterium, assembly GCA_045603485.1. Classification (GTDB taxonomy): domain Bacteria; phylum Verrucomicrobiota; class Kiritimatiellia; order RFP12; family JAAYLN01; genus RGIG5952. Next base: position 19,678 of record JAZUMF010000109.1, read on the forward strand.
TAATCATGCAGAAATCCTTGCTGGCACCGATCCTCTTAATCCAGATACTGATGCTGATGGTACTATGGATTATTACGAAAGTCCGTATGGCGGTTTGACTTATGGTGAGATTTATACCGACAATGACCATGTCCTTGATGGTTATGAGGCCGGTCAGGATTCCAGGTTTGCATCGCCATATCGTTATGACGAGCACCTTGATCGCGACCTTGATGGTTGGAATAACTGGTCTGAGGCCTTAGTGGGAACTAGACTTCTCTACAATAACTTCAACGAAGTCAATACTAATAGTGTTAAAGCAATAATTGAATCCACAGTAGAGGATAAGGTCGCAAACTTCCCAATGCCGACACTTTCCTCAACGCTTCACTTCACAGGTGATGCCATAACTGGAAGTAAGCTTGTCATCCATGCATACTCTGATGCAGAGATGAATGGCTGGCCAGATGCCGTTATTGTGAAGGACTTCACCGCCAATAGGCTTGATACCTTCCCAATGACTGTAGAGCTCACAAAGGACAATGTAATCTATGGCCACCTCCGCCAAGGCAAGAACTGGTTCTTTGCCTGGGTTGAAAAGGATGATTCAAAAATTGAAGGTCTCAACGGCGGTAATTGGCCTACATGGACTCCCGGCGAGCCTGCGGCTGTTGCTGACTTCCAGGTTGATGGTATCGATATCGGTTGGGACTACAATCCGGTTGAATTCCATTTGGCGCTTAACGCTTGCGGTTACATCCGTTATTCATTGCAGCAGCCTCCAAATGGCAGTGCAACAGTTCAAACTTTTGCTGCCGATGGCAAAGACCATAAGGTCGGTATTATGAGCGGAGGCTCTTACATGAAGTTTGTCAATCTGAAGTGGCCAAGAGTTTGGGTACACGAGGGTGACCTTCAGTATGGGCGCACTGCTGGTTACGGTGTTGATAATACAGATTGGGATCCTGATGTTCCGATGTATTATGACATATATGTTGATAATATTTCCGGAGGTGTCATAACCAATTGGTTCAAGACGGCACTCTCGGCTCCGTCTCTAAATGCACCGGTCAATCATGAGGTTGTTTATTCCGGGCGCCCCGAGTTCCAGTTCTACTTGCCTGAGGAGGCTACCGAATTCGGCATTAAACTAACTCGCTATGCAGATGCCGATTGCACAGTCGGTGCAGCGGTTATCTGCGATGTTCGCCGTCCTGTCCCGATGAGTGATGCTCCGGCTTCTAAGAATATGATTTCATGGAAGCTTCCATTTGCTGTCGGCGGCCCATCTCTGGATGGTCAGACATTCTTTAGCCATGGTTACTATTACAAGTGGACGGTAACGGCATATAATCCTGCCAATGCAAAGGGAACGATTTCTCGGGCCGGTATCTTTAAAACCGCTACTGTTGAAGAACAGGAAAATCATGCGAAGACCGGGCAGGTTGCCGCTAAGGCTGTCTATCCGGGCAATTGGGCGTATGGCAGCGGCAAGACTCCTTATGTGTATATCCAAGCATTTGAGTCTGCCTCATTTAACGGGGTTCCCGTTTATACGGCACAAATGCAATCACCCGGAGAGGCCGCTCTTTATGGTATTGATGTCGATGCAAGTGTTTACCTGATTGCCTTTGTTGATCAGGATGGTGATGGAATTCGCGATGAATGGGAGCCTTACGGATATTACCGTGATGCAAAGACCACATCGCCATTTGCACCGATTCCTGTCAAGGTCAGCTTGCTTGCTAATACGATACCTTATGAGATTGTGCTTCGTGATCCGGACACCGATAATGACATTATTCCTGATTCTCTGGAGTATGTCCTCTACGGTGGTGAGGATTTCCTTTCCAAGTCGGGTAAGAGCTATGACGAGCCATTCCGTTCCGGACTTGGTCTGTCATCGATAACTCTTTCAAGTTTCGACGGCATTTCCGGGGATGCCGATGGCGACGGCATAAGCGATCTTGCTGAGATTGTCTATGGTCTTGAAGCTGGAACGGCTGACTCTGATGGTGACGGCGTAAATGACGGCGATGAGATTTCTCTCTTCGGCTCTGTTGATGCCGCGTCATCTGAACAGTCCTTGACCGTCACAGGTATCTCTCTTGATGCCGATGGCAAGATTGTCGTCGAATGGGGATGGGATGGTGTCGCAACCCAAGATGGCACCCGCAAGCTTGCAAGCAGTGCTAAGTTTGTCACATACGACATTGAGGCTACTGATTCACTTACCAATCCTGATTGGAGGGTAGTCAAGACAGTCTCTACTGCTGTCCTTGATGGCGAAACATCAATTGGTACCCTTGGAGAGAGTGCAACAGGTGCTCGCTTCTTCAGGGTTGTCTTTAAGAGCGTTGAATAGACAAAATCAGTTATCGGGCATCAAACGATGCCCGATAACATCTTGCAAGAGACAGTTTTTTTTGGCATAATAACATAACAAACAAAATCAATGGAGATTTCAATGAAGAGTGTATTTCGTTTTGGTGCTGCGGCAGCGGTTATCGCAGCAACCTTGGTTGGTTGTGACTGGGGTGGCGTAAGTTCAAGTGAGTCATGGAATGATGCTTACGCTTGGGCTAATTTTTCAGGAACATACAAATTGGTAACGGCGGTTGTCCCATCTGTTGATACCTCAGAAGGTGAAAATGCTGGTCTTGATAAAGTCAAGCATGAAGAAAATTTTAATATTTCTTTAGGTTCAAATAAGCACAATTATCAGATTGCCAATTTTGGTAAGGGGATTGTGCCAGGAAGCGTGACTGTTGTTATCTTTAAGAATAACGGTAAACAAGCTTATGAGTACACTGACGACGGCAATGGAACTCTCATTTATGCTGCTAATCCCCAACTTACGGGTGTCTCAGGCACAATAAAGTATGACAATGGTAGAATAACTTTGAATTGGGATATCCAGTCTATTGTTTCTGGTACTGTTGCATATTCTTACTATGCCGTTCCTGGTGCGGTATCAACACCATCGGGTTCTGAGGCATCAAATCCCATCACATGGCTTAATGTAACACAGAAGGGTAATCTCTTGACTCTTCAGGATAATGATGGAAGGGTTTATTCAGGTAAGATTACTGGTGCAAGTTGCCCAGATGCTGATGCAACAGGCTATGTAACTGCTGGTCATATCCGCTTCTCCTTTGAGGCTACCTGTACAGCCAATGCAGCGATCACGCTTTCGGGCTCGCTTTCGGGTAATTGGTCTGGCGCCCAAAATGAAACATCGGGTACTATTTCAGATCGTACAATTGATGGTTCATTCGTTAATGGCGGTTCTCCGACCCAGTTCCAGGCTGTCAGTGGTCCTGTGACAGTTCTTGCCAAAACGGTAACTCCGACAGCTGGTGCGTACTAAGCTTAGCCTCAGTATGAATTATTGGGCGGTGGGCATTGCTCATCGCCCTTTCCTTTTTAGAGGACTTTATGAAGAAGCGGGTAATTATTTTAGGAGCGTCTGGCTCAATCGGTCAAACAGCCATTTCACTTATGAGAGATAATCCTCTCTTTGAGGTCGTGGGGCTTTCTGTTCGTTCCAATACAGATTTGCTTCTTCGTGATGCAACGGCCTTAGGGGTAAAGCATATTGCCGTTAGCGATATTGCGGCAGCAGAAAAGATTGCTTTTGATTTACCGCAAGGAGTGACTCTTTACAAGGGAGATGACGGTCTCGTTGAGCTTGCTTCTATTGACGCGGATATTTTACTTTGTGCCGTTGTTGGTATGGCGGGTCTGCGTCCTGTCCTTGCGGCAATTGAAAGCGGCAAGGATATCGCCTTGGCTACTAAAGAGGTTATGGTTTCCGCCGGTGAAGCAGTGATGAAGCGTCGCCGTGAGAAGGGTGTTTCTATCCTTCCTGTTGATAGCGAGCATAGCGCAATCTTCCAATCCCTCCAGTCAAAATGTTACAGTGCAGCGTCGACCTCTTCAGGGGAGGGGATTCCCGCAGAAGATGTCATCCGTCGCCTTGTTCTTACCGCTTCGGGAGGTCCCTTTATGTTCCGTCCCGAAGTCGATTTCGATAAGGTGACGGTCGAGGAAGCTCTTAATCATCCTAAATGGTCGATGGGGCGTAAGATTACAATCGATAGTGCAACTATGATGAATAAGGGTCTGGAAATAATTGAGGCTCGTTGGCTCTTTAATGTTGCACCAAGCGCAATCGATGTCCTCGTGCATCCCGAGAGCATCGTTCACTCAATAGTAGAATATAACGACCTTACGCAAATAGCAGAGCTCTCTATCCCCGATATGACCTTTGCAATTAACTATGCCTTAACATGGCCGAAGCGTGCCCCGCACAATCTGCATAAGCCACTTGATCTGGCAACGCTTGGAACACTTCATTTTTCCTCTCCTGACGAAAAACGCTTCCCTTGCTTGGCATTGGCAAAGGAATCCCTTGTTCGAGGGGGGACTGCACCGGCAATTCTCAATGCGGCAAACGAAATAGCAGTTGAAGCATTCCTTCAGAAACGCATTCGCTTTAGTGATATTTGGTGCATAGTTGAGAAGACCCTTGATACCATTAAACCAACCTCGGCTACAGACTTGGATTCAATCTTCGATGCAGATCTTCAAGCTCGTAAGTTGTCTGCCGAAATATGCTCAAGGTAACTTGTTGCTTGACCTATCTCTGGTAAGCAGCCAAGAGTCAAATTATATCCGATAGCCCTCTCCTAAGGGATAAATACTAAATTCGGCAGTTGAACGCTGAGAATCGCCGTTTGAGGCAATAAAATCGCGGCTTTGCCCCTTTTTTGTGTTTCGCCCAATGGGTGAAAGATTTGATGTTGATTTGAGCTAATGTTTTTAATGGTGAAATGCATTTTTGGAGGTTTTAACTGCCGAATTTAGGTTGAATACTAGTGTCAGTCTATTCTACTAGACATTATGGTTCTATATCCCATC